>CALANQ010000358.1 GCA_937926025.1 uncultured Acidimicrobiales bacterium | reverse complement strand
ACGCCTAGGTCCCACGCGGAGTCGCTGAGGACCGCGTGGAGGGTGATCCGCAGGGTCTCGCCCTTCGGGTTGGTGACCGTCCAGACGCCTTCACCCTCCTCCAGGCGGTTGGGGGCGTTCATCCAGTTCAACGGCTTGTAGGCCCCGCCGTCGGCGTGGATGGCCACGCAGCCGTCGGCCTTGACCATCAGCAGGCGGGTGGCCATGGGCAGGTGCGCGCTGAGACGGCCCTGGTAGTCGACGGAGCAGGTGGCGATCACGACGCGCATCGGGCGGGACCCTACTGCCCGCCCTCAGGTGGGGCGCCCACGACGCCGACCGCGCCCGGGGCGTCGGGTCACCCGGTCCCGGATGGCCTTCCGGCGCTCCTGCAGCTCCCGGTGGGTGAGCACGCCGCCCTGGTCCGGGTCGATGCCGGTGCCCTCCTGCAACGCCGACAGGTCCAGCTCCCACGTGCCCGCGCCCAAGCCGGTGTCGAGCGCGATCTGGCGGCCGTGGCGCTCGTTGAAGTACCAGGCGATGGATGCGATCTCGGCGAAGAGGTCGAGGTCGGGGGCCAGCGTCGCGATGGCCCCGTCGAGGAACACCAGGTTCTTCACGAACAGCATCAGCGACTTCGGCAGGCGGGCGCCGGCACCGAGCAGCGCCTTCACCACCCGCTGGATCTCGGCGGTCAGCTGCTCGGGCGAGACCGCCAGCGGATCCAGGGGCGGCTGGTCGAGCCCGAGCTGGCGGGCGAGGGATTCCAGGGCCGTCGCCTCCGGGAGCGCTCCCAGGTCCCGGAGCGCCACCAGCTGCGTGCGGACGTCGTTCATCGACGCCGACACCAGCAGCCGGAGGCACGCCTGGCGCTCCACCTCGCGGAGCCGGCCGGTGATGCCGAAGTCCAGGAGGCCCGTCCGGCCGTCGTCGAGGACCAGCAGGTTGCCGCCGTGCAGGTCGCCGTGGAAGATCCCGTTGATCATCGCCCCTTCGAGGAAGCCGATCATCCCGGTGCGGACCACCGCCTCGGTGTCGATGCCCGCCCCCTGCATCCCGACCACGTCGTCGAAGGCGAACCCGCTCAGCCGCTCCATCACCAGCACCCGGCGCGTCACCAGGGTCGGGTGGGGCCGCGGCACCACGTACCCGCGCTGGCCGAGGGTGGCGAACGATCGCCCGATGTCCACCGTGTTCTCCGCCTCCAGCCGGAAGTCGAGCTCCTCGCTGATGGTCTCCGCGAACAGCTCCACCAGCGCCGGCGGGTTGGCGAGGGCCGCCACCGGGATGCGCCCCACGAGCAGCGGGGCGATCCACGACATGACCCGCAGGTCCGACCGGACCCGGGCCGCCACCGTGGGCCGCTGCACCTTCACCACGACGGGCTCGCCCGTGCGCAGGACGGCGGCGTGGACCTGGGCGATCGACGCCGCCGCCAGGGGCCGCCGATCGAACGACGCGAACACCTCACCGAGGGGACGGCCCAGGTCCTCCTCGACGACGGCGCGGATCGCGGCGTAGGGCTCGGGCGGCACCCGGTCGCGCAGCAGGCCGAACTCCTCCACCAGCTCGTCGGGGAACACGCCGCGACCCGACGAGACGATCTGGCCGAGCTTGATGTAGCTGGGGCCCAGGTGCTCCGCCGCCACCCGCAGGCGACGGGCGAGGTCCCGCTTCGACGTGGTGCCGCCCGCTCGGCGCGCCCCCACCGCCCACCGGCCGAGGGCGCCGCCCAGGTGCACGACGGTGGTGCCGAGGCGGCAAGCGGGCGGGAGGAGCTGGCGCCGGGTCAGGCGGGGGACCCACGCCGCCACGTCGGCCCGGACGCCCTCGAGCCCGGCCTGCCACGGCTGGGGCCCGTCGTCGAGGACCCACGGGCCATCGTCGGAGAAGGCACCCCAGGTGACGTCGGTGGTCGGCACCGCAGCAGTCTGGCAGCCGGTCGCCCGGTTCCACCCGAGGGGGTCCGGTCGGTCGGTAGCCTTAACGTCCGGATGACGTCGGACCGAAGCCCCGGTGAATGGAGCCAGGCCGTCCAGCACCAGGCGGTGGTCGCCCAGATCGGGCAGCTGGGCCTGCGCTCGGGCGACCTGGACCAGGTGCTGCGCGAGTCCATGGTCATCGCCGGCGACGTCTTGGGCCTGGAGGACCTGGCCCTCTTCGAGGTCGGCCCCGACCGCTCGCTCATCGGGCGGGCCGCTGTCCACCACGGGGTGGTCGTCGGCCGCCGCCGCATGGGGCGGGTGCAGCTCCCGATCGGCCCCGGCTCCCTGCCCGGGTTCGTCGTGGGTGACGGCGCCACCGTCGTCAGCCCCGACCTGGTCGGCGATGGTCGCTTCCAGGTGCAGGCCCCGCAGCATGGCCTGGACTACCGGGCCGCCATCGCCGCCCCCATCGCCTGGGACGAGCACCCGTGGGGCGTGCTGGTCGCCTACAGCCGCACGCCACGCACCTGGACCGGCCCCGAGGTCCACCTCGTCGAGTCCGTCGCCACCACCATGGGCCTGGTCGTCCAGCGGTGGGCCGTGGAGTCCGAGCTGCGCGACAGCACCGCCCGGCTCGACCTCTCCCTGGCCGCAGGCGGTCTCGGATCCTGGTTCTGGGAGCCCGAGACCGAGCGCCTCAACCTGAACCCGGCCGCGCTGGAGATGCACGGCCTGACCGCCGGGTCGTTCCGGGAGCACGCCGACGACCTGCTCGCGCTGGTGCACCCCGACGACCGCCCGTCGTTCGAGGCGCAGCGGAGCCGTGTCCCCGGCGAGCTCCACCACCTGCACCGGATCATCCGGCCCGACACCGGCGAGGTCCGCTGGATCGAGAGCTGGGGCCGGCTCGTCCGCCGTGGCGACGACGAGATCCACTTCGTCGGGGTCTGCTCCGACGTCACGGACCGCCGCCGGGCCGAGGAGCTCCAGGCCGAGGCGCTCGAACGGGAGCACGCGGCCCGCGTCGCCGCCGAACGGGCGCGCGAGCAGCTGGCGTTCCTCGCCGACGCCAGCGCGCTGCTCACGGCCAGCCTGGACCTCGACGAGACCCTCCTCAGCTTCGTGGACCTCTGCGTGCCGTACCTCGCCGACGTCTGCCTCATCGACCTCGTGGGCGACGACGGCACCCTCGTGGAGCGCGCCGCTCGCGCCGTCGACGACGAGTCGCTCGCCAACGTGCGCGAGCTGCGGCGGCGCCGCGCCGCGCTGGGCGGGGTCGGCGGCGTCTACAGCGAACGCAGCGTCGCCGAGTCCGGCCAGTCGGTGATGCACACCGTGCTCACCGACGAGGACTACCGGAAGGCGTCGGTCGACGAGGAGCACCTGGCCGTGTTCCGGGCCTTCGGCTGCCACTCCGCCGTCGTCGCCCCGCTCACCGGCCGGGCGGGTGTGCTGGGCGTCCTCTCGCTCCAGCTGAACCGGGTCGGCCGGTCGTTCGGGGCCCAGGACCTCGCCCTCGTCGAGCAGCTCGCCGTTCGGGCCGCGCTCGCCCTGGACAACAGCCGCCTGTTCGACTCCCGCAACCGGGTCGCCCGGTCCCTGCAGACGGCGCTGCTCCCGCCCGCCCTTCCCGCCGTCGAGGGCATCGAGCTGGCGGCCCGCTACGACGTGTCCGAGGCGGAGGCCGACGTGGTCATCGGCGGCGACTTCTACGACGTGATCCCGGTCGACGACGGCACCTGGGGCATCGTGGTCGGGGACGTCTGCGGTCGGGGGCCCGCGGCGGCCGCGCTCACCGGGCTGGTCCGTCACACGCTCCGGAGCGTGGTGGTCCGCGAGCAGGTGCCCAGCCGGGTCCTGACCCAGACCAACCAGGCGATGCTGCAGCAGATCGACGACGCCCGGTTCTGCACCGCTGCGTACCTCCAGGTGACCGTCGAGGGCGGCCACCGGGGCGAGGGGGCGGGGCCGCCGCGGGTTCAGGTGGTGGCGTCCAGCGCCGGCCACCCCCGGCCGGTCCTGGTGCGAGCCGACGGCCGGACCGAGGCGCTGGACTGCGCCGGGACCCTGCTCGGCGTGGTCGACGACCCCCAGCTGGACGACGTGGCCGTGGACCTCGGACCGGGGGATGCCGGGGTGCTCTACCCCGATGGGGTCACCGAAGCCCGCCGCGGCAACGAGCTGTTCGGCGAGGCCCGGCTCCTGGAGGCGCTGTCCGCGCTGGCCGGCCGGTCCGCCGAGGACATCGCCGACGGCCTCGAGCAGGCGGTCGCGTCGTTCCGGCGCAGCGCCCGCGACGACACCGCCATCATGGTGATCCAGGCTGGCCGACCCGGCTGACGGCCGGGCCCGTCCCCGCCGTGGCTGTCACCCCCGGTCGGTAGCCTTGCTCCGGATGACCCCGGACCGAAGCCCCGGTGAATGGAACCTGGCCGTCCGCCAGCAGGAGGCGGTGGCGCGCATCGGGCAGCTGGGGCTCCGCACCGACGACCTGGAGGAGCTGCTGCACGACGCGCTCCAGGTCATCGCCGACACGCTCGAGCTGGGCGATCTGGCGCTCTTCGAGGTGCAGCCCGACGGTCGCCACGTGCGGGGTCGGGCGGGCATGCGCCTCGGCCAGCTGGTGAGCCGGTCCCGCAGCAGCCGCCTGGAGCTCCCCATCGGGCGCGGATCGCTCCCCGGCTTCGTCATCGAGGAGCGGCAGGTCGTGGCCAGCCCCGACCTGCTGGCCGACCAGCGCTTCCACGCCCTCGCCCCCGAGCACGGGGTCGACGTCCGCGCCGCGCTCGCCGCACCCATCAGCTGGGACGAGGTGCCCTGGGGGGTGCTGGTCGCCTACGCCGCGGAGACCCGGGTGTGGACCGACGACGAGGTCCACTTCCTCCAGTCCATCGCCAACACCCTCGGCCTGTCGATCCAGCGCGCCGCGGTGGAGCGCGAGCTGCGCGACAGCTCCACCCGGCTGGACCTGTCGCTCAGCGCCGGCGGCCTGGGCGCGTGGGCGTGGGACCTCGCCGGCGACCAGCTGTTCCTCAACGCCGCCGCGCTCGCCATGTACGGGCTGGACCCCGCTCGGTTCACGGGTCGCGGCCTGGACTTCATGGCGGTGATCCACCCCGACGACCGCCAGCGGTTCCCGTCGTCGCTCGACGGAGACCAGCGACCGGCGGTGGAGCAGCACAACGTGTTCCGCATCATCCGCCCGGACACCGGCGAGCTCCGGTGGATCGAGGTGTGGGGGCGGCCGGTGGTCGAAGACCCGTCGAGCCTGCACCTCGTCGGCGTGTGCTCCGACGTCACGGAGCGCCGCCTCTCCGAGGAGCAGCAGGCGGCCATCCTCGTGCGCGAGCACGACGCTCGCATCGCCGCCGAGCAGGCCCACGAGCGCCTGGCGTTCCTGGCCGAAGCCAGCGCGGTGCTGAGCACCAGCCTGGACCCCGAGGTCACGCTCCTGAGCCTGGGGGAGCTCTGCGTCCCCGGCCTTGCGGACATCTGCTTCATCGACCTCATCGGCGAGGACGGCTTCCTCCACGACGAGGTCGGCCTCGGGTCCAGCGAGGTCCGGCTGCACGACGCCAAGCTGCTCCGCAAGCGCCGCAAGGAGCTGGGTGCCAGCGCCCCCACGTCCACCGGCCACCTCGAGGCGCTGGGCGGCAAGGGCCTGCTGTACCAGTCCATCGATGACGGGCAGCTGGAACGCGCCGCCGCCGACGCGGACCACCTGACCCTCTTCCGGCGGTTCGACGCCCGCTCCACCATCATGGCGCCGCTCGTGGCCCGGGGCCGGGTGATCGGCGTCATCACCCTGGTCCGCTGCGGCGAGCAGCCCCTGTTCGACGACGACGACCTGGCCATGATCGAAGAGCTGGCAGCCCGGGCCGCCCTCGCCACGGACAACGGGCGCCTGTTCCCCTCCCGCACCCGGGCCGCCCGGTCCCTCCAGGAGGCGCTCCTCCCGCCGGCCATGCCCGCCATCGATGGGCTCGCCCTGGCCGCCCGCTACGACGTCGCCGAGGCCGACGTGGCCATCGGCGGAGACTTCTACGACGTCATGCCCGTCGGTCCGGCGGCGTGGGGCGTGGTGGTCGGCGACGTGTGCGGCCGCGGTCCCGACGCGGCCGCCCTCACCGGGCTCGTCCGCCACACGCTCCGGTCGGCCGTCGTCCGGGACGAACGGCCGAGCCGGGTCCTCGCCCAGACCAACGAGGCCGTCCTCCAGCAGATCGACGACGCCCGGTTCTGCACGGCTGCCTACCTCCGGGTCGAGGTCGACCGTTCGTCCGGGGGCCGCGCTCGGGTCAGCGCCTCCAGCGCGGGGCACCCGCGCCCGGTCCTGGTGCGCCGCGACGGTGCGGCCGAGTTCCTCGACTGCGCCGGCACCCTGCTGGGCGTCGTCTCCGAGCCGGTGCTGCAGGACATCGACGTGGAGCTCGGCCCGGGCGACGCCGTGGTGCTCTACACCGACGGGGTCACCGAGGCTCGGCAGGGCAACGAGCTCTTCGGCGAGGATCGCCTCGTGGCCACCCTCGCCGGACTGGCCGGCCGACCCGCCGAGGAGATGGCGTCGGCGCTGGAGGCGGAGGTCGTCGCGTTCCGGGGCAGCGCCAGCGACGACACGGCCATCCTCGTCGTGCAGGTCGTTGCCCCGGCATGATGCACGGGTGAGCGCTCCCACCTACGACCCCACCGATGACCACCTCCTGGCCGCCGACCTGGCCGAAGGGGCCGGCGCCGTCCTGCTGGGCGTGCGGGCCGAGCTGGAGGGGCGGGGCGCCTCGGCCTCGGAGCTGAAGGCCGCCGGTGACGCCGCCGCCCACCAGTACCTCATGCGCCGCCTCGCCGAGTCCCGGCCGGGCGACGCCATCCTGTCGGAGGAGGGCACCGGAGACACCGGTCGCACCGGCACGGAGCGCCTGGGCCACCCGCGCGTCTGGATCGTCGACCCCCTCGACGGGACGCGGGAGTTCTCCGAGCCGCCCCGCACCGACTGGGCCGTCCACGTGGCGCTGGTGTCCGACGGGCAGCCCGTCGCCGGGGCGGTCGCCCTCCCGGCGCAGGACCGGGTGCTGAACCGGGTCCCCGCCTCGGTGCTGCCTCCGCCTCCGCCTGCCCGGCCCCGGGTGATCGTCTCCCGCTCCCGGCCGCCGGCGGTGGCCCTCCACCTGGCGGAGGCGCTGGGCGGCGACCTCGTGGAGCTGGGGTCCGCCGGGGCCAAGGTGGCCGCCGTCGTGCTGGGGGAGGCCGACGTGTACCCCCACGCCGGCGGCCAGTACGAGTGGGACTCGTGCGCCCCGGTCGCGGTGGCGTCCGCTGCGGGCCTGGTCACCACCCGCCTCGACGGCAGCCCGCTGGTCTACAACAACGCCGATCCGTACCTGCCGGACCTGCTGGTCTGCCACCCGCACCTCGCTCTCGAGGTGCGCCAGGTGCTGGACCTCTGGCTGGCCTCCCGTTGAATTGTTGACCGAGTTGGTCGTGTTTGGGGGTTGAGCCGTACGCTTGGCCCTCGCCTCGGACCGCTTGGTTGCCTGCGCCACCTGCCGATCTGTTGGTGACCGTTCCTTCCGTCGATCCCTGTGAGCGCATGAGCACCACCTACGAGCTGTCCCACCTGCGGGTGCTCGAAGCCGAATCGATCCACATCATCCGCGAGGTGGCCGCCGAGTTCGAGCGGCCCGTGCTGCTGTTCAGCGGCGGCAAGGACTCCATCGTGATGCTGCGGCTGGCGGAGAAGGCCTTCTGGCCGGCCCGCATCCCGTTCCCCGTCATGCACGTCGACACCGGGCACAACTTCCCCGAGGTCATCGAGTTCCGCGACCGGCGCGTCGCAGAGCTGGGCGTGAAGCTCGTGGTGGCCTCCGTCCAGCAGGCCATCGACGACGGCCGGGTGGTCGAGGAGAAGGGCCCGCGGGCCAGCCGCAACCGGCTGCAGACCACCGCCCTGCTCGACGCCATCGAGGAGCACCGCTTCGACGGCGCGTTCGGCGGTGCGCGCCGCGACGAGGAGAAGGCCCGGGCCAAGGAGCGGGTGTACAGCTTCCGCGACGAGTTCGGCCAGTGGGACCCGAAGAACCAGCGGCCCGAGCTTTGGAGCCTCTACAACGGGCGCCACCACCAGGGCGAGCACATCCGCATCTTCCCGCTCAGCAACTGGACCGAGCTCGACATCTGGCAGTACATCGCCGAGGAGTCCGTCGACATCCCCAGCATCTACTACGCCCACCAGCGCGAGGTGTTCCGCCGCGACGGCATGTGGTTGGCGGTCAGCGAGTTCCTCGAGCCGGGGGAGAACGAGCCCGTCGAGGTCCGCACCGTCCGCTACCGCACCGTTGGTGACGCCACCATCACCGGCGCCGTCGAGAGCGACGCCGCCACCGTCGAAGCCGTGGTGGCCGAGGTCGCCGCCACGAGGCTGACGGAACGTGGCGCAACGCGAGCCGACGATCGCGTGACCGAGGCCGCCATGGAAGACCGGAAGAAGGAGGGCTACTTCTGATGAGCGAGCTGCTGCGCTTCGCCACGGCCGGCTCGGTCGACGACGGCAAGTCCACCCTCATCGGTCGTCTCCTGTACGACTCGAAGGCCATCTTCGAGGACCAGATGGAGGCCGTCGAGCGGTCCTCGGAGGCCATGGGCTCCGAGCACACCAACCTGGCGCTGCTCACCGACGGCCTCCGGGCCGAGCGGGAGCAGGGGATCACCATCGATGTGGCGTACCGCTACTTCGCCACCCCGCGCCGGAAGTTCATCATCGCCGACACCCCCGGGCACATCCAGTACACGCGCAACATGGTGACCGGCGCCTCCACCGCCGACCTCGCGCTGGTGCTGGTCGATGCCCGCAAGGGCCTGGTGGAGCAGTCGCGCCGGCACGCCTTCCTCGCGTCGCTCCTGCGCATCCCGCACCTGGTGCTCTGCGTCAACAAGATGGACCTCGTCGACTGGGACGAGGAGCGGTTCGAGGAGATCAAGGCGGAGTTCCGCAGCTTCGCCGCCAAGCTCGACATCGCCGACCTCGCCTTCATCCCGGTCTCCGCGCTCCACGGCGACAACGTCGTGAGCCGGTCGGCGAACTCGCCCTGGTACGAGGGGTCGTCGCTGCTGCACCACCTGGAGGAGGTCCACATCGCGTCGGACCGCAACCTCATCGACGTGCGCTTCCCGGTGCAGTACGTCATCCGCCCCCACAACGACGAGTTCCACGACTACCGCGGCTACGCCGGCACGGTGGCCGGCGGTGTGATGAAGCCGGGGGATCCGGAGATCGGAAGAGCACACGTCTGAACTCCAGTCACTTAGGCATCTCGTATG
>CALANQ010000357.1 GCA_937926025.1 uncultured Acidimicrobiales bacterium | reverse complement strand
ATCGCCATGAGCGCCGTGCCTCCCGATCGCGCCGGGATGGCCTCCGGCATCTTGTCGACGCAGCGCGCCATCGGATCGATCGCGGGCTACGCGGTGATGGGCGCCGTCCTGGCGGCCTGGCTCGGCACCACGCTCGACGTCCGACTGGAGCCGGTCATCGCGGATCCGACGACGAGGGCCGCGGTCTCCGACCAGATCATCGACCAGGCCAACCCACACGCCTACTCGGCGGAGCTGGGGCCCGGCCGTCCGCTCGACACGGCGACCAGCACCACCGATGACGAGATCCTCACCGTGGCCGTGGAGGTGTTCGGCACGGGCACCCGGCTCGCCCTCGGCATCGGCATCGTCCTCACCCTCGGCGCAGGCGGAGCGGTTGCCATCGGGTTCCCCACTCGCCGGAGGCCGGAACACGCGCCCACCGGTTGACCGCCCAGCAGGTGCGTGGTTCGATCCGATCCGCACCCGCACCGCTTCTCCGAGGAGCCAGCCGATGACCGACCTCGCCGCCAACAAGGACCTGGTGCGCCGCTTCTACGCCGAGGCCATCAACGGCCGGGACGTCGGCGCGGTGGACCGGTTGCTCACCGAGGACTTCACGCACGACGGGGAGCAGCGAGGCCGGGCCGGCCAGCGGGTCGCCGTGGCCGCGTTCCTCGATGCCTTCGACGACCTGCACAACGAGATCCTCCTGCTGCTCGCCGAGGGGGACCTGGTGGCCGCCCACCAGCGCTGGACCGGCACCCACACGGGGCCCTTCGCCGGGGTCCCCGCCACCGGGCGGGCGGTCGAGTTCACCTCCACCGCGGTCCTGCGCATCGTCGACGGGTTCATCGCCGAGGCCTGGGACCAGGTCGATGTGGCCGGGCTGATGGGCCAGCTGACCGAGGCGTGAGGCAGCGTCGCGCGCGGGCGGCCCGGTCGTCGGTAACGTGCCGATCGGGCACCGGCCCACGTGGCGGGTGAGGAGGGGAACGCATGACAGACGCAGCGCAGGGAACCGTGGCGCGCACCGGGCGCCAGATCGGATGGCGGAGCGTGGGGTCGGGCCCACCCGTGATCCTGCTCAACGGCTATGCGGGGACGGCCGCGGACTGGGATCCCAACTTCATCGACGCGCTCAGCGCCTCGTTCGAGGTGGTGCTGCCCGATCACCGCGGCATGGGCACCTCGACGTGGGGCGACGAAGCCGAACCGCTGACCATCGAGACCATGGCCGACGACGTCCTGGCCCTTGCCGACGCGCTGTCGCTGCGGACGTTCCCGCTGATCGGCTGGTCGATGGGCGGCATGGTCGCCCAGGCGGTGACCACCCAGGCCCCTGGCCGCGTCACCGCGCTGGCCCTGCTGGGAACCGACGGCGGGGGACCCGAGGCGGTGCTGGCCGACCCCGAGGTCTGGGGCCGGCTGGTCGACACCACCGGCACCGACCGGGAGCAGGCCACGCGCCTGCTCGGCGTGCTGTTCCCGCCCGAGGTGGCAGCGGAGCTCGACGCCCAGGTCGGCTCGATGGTGGCCCTCGGCCGGGCCATGCTCGACCACCACGTGCTCCAGGCCCAGGAAGCAGCGATGGAGCGATGGCACACCGAGCCTCGTCCGCCCGTTCCCGGGGCGGCCCCGCCCACGCTGGTGGCCTGCGGAGCACTCGATGAGGTGATCCCGCCCGCGAACGCGGCTCTCCTGGCCGATCGGTGGGGCACCACGATGCCCATCACCTACGAGGGCTGCGGCCACGCGTTCATGGCCCAGGTCCCCGTCGACCTGGCCAGCCACCTGATCGCCCACCTCGCCTGAGGCCGGCCGCTGCGCCCCTCGGGAGCGTGGTCCGTGCCGTGCCCTCTGGCGCACAGTCCGTGGGATGCGCGGCGCGATCCGTGACGCCGCCGTCATGCCACGTCTCGGCGGTGGAGCAGCAGTAGCGTTGACACTCGTGTTCGCACCTCGCCGTAGGTGGAGGACGCTCCTTGCGGGGGTTGTTGTGTTGGCGGTGCTCACGGGAGGGTGCAGCGCCAACAAGAGCGACGACTCGAAGGGCAAGGGCGGCTCCGCCGGCTCCCCAACCTCGTCATCCAGCTCGTCGTCCACCTCCAAGGCGACCACGACCACCACCGCGCCCAAGCCCGAGACGGTTCCCTACGACACGCCGCCGGGGGAGAAGGTCACCACGCAGCCCAGCGGCTTCGTCGTGACCAAGACGCCGGAGGGAGCGAAGCCCCCGCAGTTCGTGGTGGCCAGCTTCGACGGCGCCGGCTGGCACGAGAAGTGGCAGTTCTGGCGGGCCATCCAAGAAGAGGTCCCGTTCCACTT
>CALANQ010000356.1 GCA_937926025.1 uncultured Acidimicrobiales bacterium | reverse complement strand
TGGCGATCTCGTCGTGGAGCAAGGTGTACGACGACATCAGCTTCGACGAGATCGTCCGCAAGGCGGCCCGCCCGGCGGCGCGGGGGATCGCCAGCCAGTGCCTGGCCACCCCGAGCGCCTACCTGTCGCTCATCGAGGGCGAGTCGCTCCGAGCTTCGATCTTCGCCGAGGACCCGTCGACGGTCCCGGCCCTCGTGGACCACATGGAGGAGAACTCGGCGAGCGGCCTGATCCCGTTCCCGCTGTTCATCGGCCAGGGCGACGCCGACGACGTGGTGGACCCGAAGGTGACCGAGGCCTACGTGGACCAGCTGTGCGACGCCGGCCAGGACCTGGACTTCTACCTGCTGCCGGGCATCACCCACTTCACGATCGTGGAGAAGGGCTCGCCGATCGACGAGCCCCTCCTGCAGTGGACGGCTGATCGCTTCGCCGGCAAGCCCGTGCCCGAGGGCTGCCAGCGCCACGACAGCTGAGCGTCAGGTGGGCGGTGGCCCTGTCCCTGGCGCCCGGACGCCGGTAGCGTTTCGGACATGAGCACCGACGTCACCGCCACGATCGAGCACCTCCGCGCCACCTTCGACTCCGGCCGGACGGCCGATCTGGAGTGGCGGAAGCGCCAGCTCCGCGGCGTGATCGACCTCGTGCGCGAGAACGAGGAGCAGCTGGCCGGCGCGCTGGCCGCGGACCTCGGCAAGCCGCCGTTCGACACGTGGCTCACCGAGCTGAACCTGGTGAAGGACGAGGCCGCCCACGCCCTGAAGCACCTGGGCGGGTGGGCCAAGCGCACCAAGCGGTCGGTGCCGCTGGTGGCGCAGCCGGCCAAGGCCTGGACCGAGCCGCAGCCGCTCGGCGTGGTGCTCATCATCGCCCCGTGGAACTACCCGCTCCAGCTGCTGCTCGCCCCGGCGGTGGCAGCGCTGGCGGCCGGCAACGCCATGGTGCTGAAGCCGTCGGAGCTGGCCCCGGCCACGTCGGCGGCGGTGGCCGAGCTGGTGCCCAGGTACCTCGACACCGACGCCGTCACCGTCGTCGAGGGAGGCGTGCCCGAGACCACGGCGCTGCTCGCCGAGGCGTGGGACCACATCCTCTACACCGGCTCCACCCGCGTCGGGCAGGTGGTCATGGAGGCGGCGGCCAAGCACCTCACGCCCGTCACGCTGGAGCTGGGCGGCAAGAGCCCGACCATCATCGCCGCCGACGCCAACCTGGCGGTCGCAGCCAAGCGGGTGGCGTGGGCCAAGATCCTCAACGCCGGCCAGACTTGCATCGCCCCCGACTACCTGCTGGTGGAGTCGTCGGTGGCCGACGAGTTCGCCGGGCTGGTGGTCGACGAGCTCACCACCTTCCGGGACAAGGCGCCGGCCACGTCCATCGTGAACGAGCACCACCTCGACCGGCTCGAAGGGCTGCTCGACGGCCACGGCGGCGAGGAGCTCATGCCCCGCAAGACCGACCGCGACAGCCGGGTCATGGCGCCCGTCGTGGTCCGCCAGCCCGACGCCGATGCCGCCGTCATGCAGGAGGAGATCTTCGGTCCGATCCTGCCGATGATGACGGTGGACTCCATCGACGAGGCCGTGTCGTTCATCAAGGCCCGGCCCCGCCCGCTGGCCCTCTACCTGTTCACGTCGTCGGGCGCCACGGAGCGCAAGGTGCTGGACCAGACCCATGCCGGGTCGGTGTGCATCAACCACCTCGTGTACCAGGCCGCGGTCACCGATCTGCCCTTCGGCGGCATCGGCCCCAGCGGCATGGGGGCGTACCACGGCAAGTCCGGGTTCGACACGTTCAGCCACCAGAAGTCCGTGCTGAAGCGGCCCACCTGGACCGACCCGGGCTTCGCGTACCCGCCCTACACGGACCAGATCCAGAAGGTCCTCAAGTTCCTGACCCGCTGGTAGACGGGTGAGCGCCGGGAACCCCGGTGCCGTCGCCATCGTCGGATCGGGCATGGCTCGTCGTCTGGTCGCGCTCCTGGCGGTCGTGGTCGCGGTCTCCGCCGGGCCCATGTGGGCGCGGCCCGCGTCTGCGGACTGCGCCGGGCCGATGCTGCGCCCGGTGGCGCCGGTGGTCCGAGGCGACGCGCTGGTCATCCACGGCGAGGCGTTCGGGGACAACTGCTACGACACCGGGCCGCCGCCCGACGGCGAGGGCGCGCTGGGCGTGCCGGTCCCGGACGTGGAGCTGTCGATCGCCCAAGGCGACGGGGAGGTGGTCGTGGCCCGGGGCGCGGCGGACGCCGACTACCGCTTCCAGGTCGAGGTGATGGTCCCGCCGCGGCTCTCGCCGGGCCCGGCGCGCCTCATCGCCCGCTGGGGCGACGGGCGGACCGCCGAGCAGGCGTTCGAGGTCCTGGCCGACCCGCCCACGCAGGAGCCGCCCGGCACGACCCCCGTCGAGCCGTTCGGCCCGGACCCGTCGACGTCGGCGTCCACCACCGCGCCGGGAGGCGGGGCGGATGGCGACGACGGATCGGCATGGGCCACCGAGGGCGCCACCGTGTGGGCGGTCGCTGCCACGGGGGTGCTGGCGCTGGCCTTCGTGGCCGCGTTCCTGGTGGTGGCCCGGCGCCGGGCGCGCGCCGACGCCGGCCAGGGCACCGACGTCACCGATCCGTGATCGGACCTTCGCGTCAGGCGACGGTGGCGGAGTAGGTGGGGAGGTTGAGGATGGTCTTCACGCCGGGCTCGGCGTCGACCACGTTGGGGATGGCGTTGAGCACGTGCATGGCGGTGGCCAGGCAGCCGGCGTGGTTGTGGTCGCCGTGGTCCGAGCTCAGCTCCAGCTCGGCCTTCAGGTGGGGCTCGCCCTCGATGAGGATGCGGTAGCCGCCGCCCTGGGGCCACTCGGGTGCGTCCTCGTCGCGCAGTCGGGTGACGTGCTCCACCACGATGCGCTCCTCGCCGTCGGCGATGCCGACGATCTCGAACCGCATGCCGGAGATGGTGCCCTCGGCCACGGTGCCGCTGGCGATCTCGATGTCCTCCGGCGCCAGGATCACCTCGTGGCGCTCGACGAGCTCGTCGAGGTGCAGGCCGATGCCGGCCGCCACCAGCTCCAGCACCGCGCCCCAGCCGAGCGTGGTGGAGCCGGGGGAGAGCAGCAGCGAGTGGCTGGGGTCGGGCTTCCCGAAGCCCATGATCTCGAACATGGTGAACGGGTTGTCCCAGGTGGCGTAGTTGACGATCTCCATCGTCCGGATCGTCCGCACCTCCTTGCACAGGGCGGCCAGGTGGATGGCGAGGCCGGCGTTGCCGAAGCCCGGGTCGATGCCGCTGTTGTAGAAGCTGGTGCCACCCTCCTGGCAGGCGGCCTCGAGGCGCTCGAGCACCCCCTCGCCGGCGGCGGCCGGGAAGAGCAGCGGCACGAACGAGGTGCCCACCACGTTCTTGCCGCCGGCGAGCATGCGGCACAGATCGTCGACCACGGCGTCGGGCCGGATATCGGAGCTGGCGGTGTAGCACACGACCTCGGCGTCGAGCGCGAGCAGGGCGTCGGCGTCCTGGGTGGCGATGATGCCGGTGGGCTCGATGCCGCAGAGGGTCCCGGCGTCCTGACCGGCCTTGCTGTCGGAGTGGACCCAGAGCCCGGCCAGCTCCAGATCCGGATGGGCGACGATGCCCGGGACGGCGTGGATGCCCACGGTCCCGGTGGCCCACTGGATGACCTTGATCGGCTGACGGTTCGACATGACGGCCTGCTTTCCCCTGGTGGTGCTCGCCGCGGGGGTCGGCGAGCTGAGCTAGACGTATCAGAACAAGAACGTGTTCTAGTTCAGGATCGAAGGGGATGCGCATGGATGTCGGAGTGTTCGTACCGCTGGGGAACGGCAACGCCACGCCCGAGGTGCTGCGCGCCGTGGGGCGGCGGGTGGAGGAGCGGGGCTTCGAATCGGTGTGGGTCCCCGAGCACGTCGTGCTCTTCGAGGAGTACGAGTCGAGCTACCCGTACTCGCCGGACGGCAAGATGCCCGGCCCCGCCGACACCGGCATGCTCGAGCCGCTCACCGCGCTGACCTACCTGGCGGCGGTCACCGATCGCATCCGCCTGGGCACGGCGATCTGCCTGGTGCCGCAGCGCAACCCCGTCTACACCGCCAAGCAGGTGACGGACCTCGACAACCTGAGCGGAGGCCGCGTCGACTTCGGCGTCGGCATCGGGTGGCTGCGCGAGGAGTTCGAGGCCCTGGCCGTGCCCTTCGAGCGGCGCGGCCAGCGCACCGACGACCACCTCGCCGTCATGCAGGCGCTCTGGACCCAGGACGTCTCCGAGTACCACGGCGAGCTCTACGACCTGC
>CALANQ010000355.1 GCA_937926025.1 uncultured Acidimicrobiales bacterium | reverse complement strand
CCCCCGCTCAGCGCGAGACGGTCACTCCCACTCGATGGTGCCCGGGGGCTTGGAGCACGGGCCCGAGCGGCCCCGGCCGACGCAGGAGGCCGCAGAGCGGACAAGACGTGTCGGAACGACGTGACCTCCGCACCGCCCCCCGCTCAGCGCGAGACGGTCACTCCCACTCGATGGTGCCCGGGGGCTTGGAGCACGGGCCCGAGCGGCCCCGGCCGACGCAGGAGGCCGCAGAGCGGACAAGACGTGTCGGAACGACGTGACCTCCGCACCGCCCCCCGCTCAGCGCGAGACGGTCACTCCCACTCGATGGTGCCCGGGGGCTTGGAGGTCACGTCATAGGCGACGCGGTTGATGCCGTCGACCTCGTTGATGATGCGGGACGACATGCGCTCGAGCAGGTCGTAGGGCAGGCGGGCCCAGTCGGCGGTCATGGCGTCCTCGGAGGTGACGGCGCGGATGATGGCCGGGTAGCCGTAGGTGCGCTCGTCGCCCATGACGCCCACCGACCGGATGTCGGGAAGCACGGCGAAGGCCTGCCAGATCTCGCGTTCGAGGCCGGCGGAGCGGATCTCCTCGCGGACGATGGCGTCGGCCTTCTGGAGGATGGCGACCTTGTCCGGGGTGACCTCGCCGATGATGCGGACGCCGAGGCCGGGGCCGGGGAACGGCTGGCGCCACACGATCTCGTCGGGCAGGCCGAGCTCGCTGCCAACGGCGCGGACCTCGTCCTTGAAGAGGAGGCGCAGCGGCTCGACGAGGTCGAACTGCATGTCCTCGGGCAGGCCGCCGACGTTGTGGTGGCTCTTGATCTTGGCGGCGCTGGCGGTGCCGGACTCGATGACATCCGGGTAGAGGGTGCCCTGCACCAGGAACTTGGCGTCTTCGATGCCGCCGGACACGTCTTCGAAGATCCGGATGAACAGCTCGCCGATGGCCTTGCGCTTGTCTTCGGGGTCGGTGACGCCTTCGAGCTTCTCGAAGTAGCGGTCGGCGGCCCGGACGTGGATGAGCTCGATGCCCTGGTGGCGCTGGAAGGTCTCGACGACCTGCTCCCCTTCACCGAGGCGCATGAGGCCGGTGTCGACGAACACGCAGGTCAGCTGGGGGCCGATGGCCTTGTGGACCAGGGCGGCGGCCACGGCGGAGTCGACGCCGCCGGAGAGGGCGCAGATGACCCGAGCGTCGCCGACCTGCTTGCGGATGAGGTCCACCTGGGTGTCGATGACCGAGCTCATGACCCACGAGGGCGGGCAGCCGCAGACGTCGTACAGCCAGTGCTCGAGCACGGCCTGGCCGTGGGGCGTGTGCACCACCTCGGGGTGGAACTGGACGGCGTGGATCCGGCGCTCGACGTGCTCCATGGCAGCGACCGGCGCACCGGGGGTGGAGGCGGTGACGGCGAAGCCCTCGGGCGGCACCGAGATGGAGTCGAAGTGGCTCATCCACACCTGCTGGGTGGTGGGCTGGCCGCCACCGAAGACCACGGCGTCGGTGGCGGTGACCGTGAGCTCGGTGCGCCCGTACTCGCCGACGCCCGTGTTGGCGACGACCCCACCGGGGAGCTGCTGGGCGATCAGCTGGGCGCCGTAGCAGATGCCCAGGACGGGGACCGCCAGGTCGTAGACGGCCGGGTCGATGGCCGGCGCCCCTTCGACGTGGACCGACTTCGGGCCGCCCGAGAAGATGATCCCGGCCGGGTTCTTGGCGGCCACCTCGGCGGCGGTGATGGTGTGGGGGACGATCTCGCTGTAGACGTGCGCCTCGCGCACCCGGCGGGCGATGAGCTGCGCGTACTGGGCTCCGAAGTCGACGACCAGGATCGGCCCGGTCTCGGTGGACGGGGCGACGACGGGATCAGGGTTGGTCATGGGTGCACCGGGGTGATCGTGAGCTCGGCCTTCTGGAGCTCCTTCAGGGTCGGGTAGCCGCAGGAGGCCATGGAGCGCCGGAGCCCGCCGGCCAGGTTGGTCCGGCCGTCGCTGCGATGGGCGGGGCCCACCAGCACCTCGGCGAGGGTGCCGACCGGCGGTGCCGGGACCCGTTCGGCTCGGGGCAGGTCGGCGTGGCCGCCGTTGAGGCCCCAGTGCCAGCCCCGGCCGGGAGCGTCGGTGGCGGCCGCCAGCGGGGCGCCGACCATGACGGCGTCGGCTCCGCACGCCACGGCCTTGGCGATGTCGCCACCGGTGCGGATGCCGCCGTCGGCGATGAGGTGCACGTAGACGCCGGTCTCGTCGAGGTGGCGCATGCGGGCAGCCCGGGCGTCGGCGATGGCGGTGGCCTGCGCCGCCCCGACCCCGAGGACCCGGCGGGTGGTGGACGTGGCCCCGGAACCGACCCCCACGAGGATGCCGGCGGCGCCGGTGCGCATCAGGTGGCTGGCGGCCTGGTAGCTGGCGCACCCGCCGACGATCACGGGGATGTCGAAGCGGCGCACGAACGTCTTCAGGTTGAGCGGGTCGCCGTCCTTGGTGACGTGCTCCGCCGACACCACCGACCCCTGGACCACCAACAGGTCCAGCTCTGCGGCCAGCAGGGCATCGGCGTAGGCGGGGAGGCGCTGCGGGGTGATCGAGGCGCACGAGGTGACCCCGGCGCCGCGGATCTCCTTGATGCGGTCGCGGATGAGCTCCGGCTTGATGGGCTCGGCGTACAGCTCCTGGAGGCGCACGGTGGCGGTGGCGTCGTCGAGCTCGGCGATCTGGGCCAGGATCGGGTCCGGATCGTCGTAGCGGGTCCAGAGGCCTTCGAGGGCCAGCACGCCCACGCCGCCCAGCTCCCCGATGGCGACGGCGCTGGCCGGGCTGACCACGCTGTCCATGGCCGAGGCCATGATCGGGAGGTCGAACCGGAACGCGTCGATCTCCCAGGACAGGTCGATGTCCTCGGGGTCGCGGGTCCGACGGGACGGGACGAGCGCGAGGTCGTCGAGGCCGTAGGCCCGGCGTCCCGACTTGCCCATGCCGATCTCGATTTCAGCCACGGACGGTCTCCTCAACCCTGGCGCGGGAAAGGTCCGAGTCTAGGCAGCCGCCCGCCGCCGGCCGAACGGGCCCGGGGCGGTGCACCCGGGCCCGTCGGCGGTCACGAGGCGGGCTGGTCGTCGGGCATGGCGGCGGTGGGCGACGGCGACCCGCCGCGGCGGGGATCGACCTGCAGGCCCCGCAGCGCGGGATCCTCGGCGGTCTGCGGCTCGAGGTACCAGACCTCGTCGGCCCCGGGGCCGGCCTTGTACCAGAGGATGTCGTACCAGCCGTCGAAGTTGAAGTCGCCGACGAGCGGCAGCTCGTTGGCCTTCTCGTGACCGGGACCGGCCAGCGTGTAGAAGTCGGCCGACTGGTCGTCACCGATGAAGAAGGCGTCGTTGACGTAGGGCCCCGACACGACCGCGGCCCCGAACGGGAACGGCGTGACCCGACCGGAGCCGGTCACGGACCGCACCGGCTTGGAGGCGAAGTTGGTGCCGTCGCTCCACCAGTACGCCTCCGGGCCGCGCTCGCCGCCCCAGAAGAGGATGCCGTCGTTGGGGACCTGGTACACGACGACGGGCTCGTAGGTGCCCGACACGGAGTACACCTTCTGCTCCCAGGTGCCGTCGTCGGCCATCAGCCAGCGCAGGTCGGGGTTCTGGTTGCCGGGACCGTGGAGGAACAGGTCCTCGATGCCGTCGCCGTTCCAGTCACCGATGACGGGCCGCTTGCCGCCGATGCTGTTCATCTGCCGGGAGGTGTAGGACCCGGAGCCGCCATCGGAGAAGTGCCACTCGTAGCTCATGCCCGAGCAGTTGAGGCAGTGGATGAACAGGTCGTCCTTCTTGCTGGCGCGGTAGTCGCGCATGCGGTGGAGCGTGTAGCTCCCACCCATCGTGTACGCCTTGGACGTGAAGGTGCCGTTGCCCTTGTTGATCCAGAGGTAGTCCTTCCCGGACCCGGGGGCGTACCAGAAGATGTCATCGAGGTCGTTGCCGGCGAAGTCGCCGACCACCGGCTTGAACGTGCCCGACACGGCCATGGTCTTGCGGGTGAACCCGCTGGTTCCGCGCACGCCCTGGCGGCCGAACCACAGCGAGTCCGCGGCCGAGCCCGGGGCGTACCAGAAGATGTCGTCGGCGGCATCGCCGCCGAACTGGCCGACCAGCGGCTGGTAGGTGCCCGAGATGCTGAGCGACCGGTAGTCCCAGTACCCGTCCGATGCGGCCCCGGCGGGGGTGGGGGCGACGGCCGAGACCAGCCCGATCGCGATGGCCATGGCCGCGACGACCGCGGCTGCTCGAGTTCTCACCGATGGTTCCTGCTTCCGCCCGC
>CALANQ010000354.1 GCA_937926025.1 uncultured Acidimicrobiales bacterium | reverse complement strand
TCGTCGTCGTCGTCGCCGTCGCCGGCCTGGGCAGCTCCATCGTCGCCTTCCGCATGGACCAGCTCAGCCGCTGGGGCGCCACGCTGGCCGACGCCCACGTCGCCCCCGCCGAGGTCGCCCCCGCCGAGGTGGCGCCGTCTCGCGCCGAGGTGCTCGACGCCGCGGACGCCGCGCTGCCCACCCCGTCGGCCGCTCCCGTCGAGCAGCCGACGGCCCGTGAGCGCACTGCCCCGTGACCCCGAGGTCGTCCGCTGGCTGAGGCGGCCGATCTGGTGGCTGCTGGGCATCGGGGCCCTGGCGCTGCTCTTCCTCGTCGAACCGGTCCTGGACCTGCGGACCGACGCCCGCATCCGCGACGTCGGCGTGCCCGTCGAGGGCACCATCCTCGGGTCCTGGGACGGCGGTCGCCGCGTCCCCGTGACGTTCACGCCCCCGGGCGGGGGTGAGCGCGTCACCGCCACCGCGTGGGGAGCCGCCGATGCCACGGCAGCCGTCGGGCCGATCGACCTGCAGGTCGACCCCCACGACCTGCAGCAGGTCCGCATCGCCGGACCGCTCGAGGTCAGCGACGTGCTCGACGGCGTCGCCCTCTTCGGCACGATCCTGGTGGCGCTGCTGCTGTGGCTGGTGGCCCGGCGGCGGTGCGTCCGCCGCAGCGAGCGCCTGGCCTCGGCCGACCAGCCCGCCTACCGCATGGTCGGGGTGCCGGTGCCCGGCCGGTTCGCCCGCTCCCGGTGGCGGCTGCACCTGTACCCCCTCGACGTGCCACCGGGCACGCCTCCCGTCTGCAGCCTGCCCATCATCGGCGAGTCCGCCACCACCCACCGGCGCCTCGTCGATGTGAAGGGCGAGCCCCGGCCCGGCGGCACCGCCGTGGTGCTCGAGCCCGAGACCGGCCGCATCTGGTGGCCGGCGGGGCAGACCCCGATGCCGGTGGCAACCGCTGGTGGATCTTCGCGGTCGGCGTGGTGCTGGTGATCTACTCCATGGTGGGCGGCGAGGACCCGATCTCGATGGAGGACCGCAGCCAGCACGTGACCGCCACCGTGGTCACCGGACACCCCTCCGGCGTGGAGCCCACCGCCGTGCGCTACCGGGTCGACGGCCGCAGCTACCGGTCGTCGCCCCGGCTGGCCGGACCGCAGCGGTCGGGGGATCGCGTCGTGCTGGCCTACGACCCGGAGGCGCCGGCCCGGACCTGGCAGCCCGGCACCGACGAGGAACTTCCGGACACGGCTGCGCCCGCCGCCGACCTCGCCCTCTTCCTCGGACTGGTCCTGATGGCCGTGGGCGCGGTGGTCGCCCGGCCCGCCACCCGCCGCTCGTGGTCGGCCGGCCGGCCGGCTCCGTGGTCCGGTCTGCGGTTCGACGGGAGGGGAGGGGGACCGCAGCCCCTACGATGACCGCCGGATCACCCAGCCCCCGAGGAGTCATCGACCGTGGACGTTCGCATCGGAGTCAGCCAGACCGCCAAGGAGCTCGACGTCGAGCTGCCCGAGGGCACCGACGCCGATGCGGTGAAGGCCGACATCGACAAGGCCATCAAGGACGGCAGCACCCTCTGGCTCACGGACCGCAAGGGCCGTCAGGTCGGCGTACCGGCCGAGAAGATCGCCTACTTCGAGATCGGCCGCCCCGACGACGGCCGCCACATCGGCTTCGGTTCCTGACGGAGCAACCCCACCCACCTGCCGGTGGCGTCCGTCACGCAGCGGATCACCAGCCGGACCGCCGGGTAGGAACCACCCCATGACCCCCCGTCCCCGCATCCGATGACCGCGCTGCTCGACCGCAAGCTGCTCTTCGTCACCGGCAAGGGCGGCGTCGGCAAGTCCACCATCGCTGCCTCGCTCGGCCTGCTGGCCGCGGAGCAGGGCAAGCGCACGCTCGTGTGCGAGGTCGACGCCAAGGGCAACCTGGCCGACTTCTACGAGGCCGGCGAGACGGCGTTCGCCGCCCGCGAGCTCCAGCCCAACCTCTGGGCCATGTCGATGAACACCGAGGAGTCGCTCAAGGAGTACCTGAGCCTCCAGCTGAAGATCCCGCTCCTCGCCAAGATCGGCCCGCTCGCCCGCACCTTCGACTTCATCGCCAACGCGGCGCCCGGCGTGAAGGAGATCCTCACCATCGGGAAGCTGGCGTGGGAGGTCAAGGAGCGCCACTACGACCTGGTGGTCGTGGACTCGGTGGCCAGCGGGCACATCGTGGGGCAGCTCACCGCCCCGCAGGGCATCAACGAGCTGGTGCAGGTGGGGGTCGTCCGCAACCAGACCCAGTGGATGCTCGACATCCTCACCGACCCGGCCCAGACCGGCGTCGTCATCGTGTCGGCGCCCGAGGAGATGCCCGTCGCCGAGACCATCGAGCTGGCCGACCGGCTCAACGAGGAGACCCACGTCGACCTCGCCGCGGTGGTGGTCAACCGGGTGCTCCCGGAGCTGTTCACCGAGCGGGAGGAGGCGCTGTTCGAGTCGCTGCGCACCCCGGAGCGGCTCGGTGCCCTGACGAAGGCGGCCGACGGCGACGTCACCCCGGTGTTCGACGCCGCC
>CALANQ010000353.1 GCA_937926025.1 uncultured Acidimicrobiales bacterium | reverse complement strand
GACACCCGGGCCCGCCATGGCCAGCAGCCGCTCGCGCTCGGGGCCGTCGCCGGCGATGACCAGGCGGCCGCCGATGAGGGGCTGGATCTGGTTGAACGCCTCCACCGCCAGCTCGAAGCGCTTGTGGGGCACCAGGCGGCCCAGGCCGACGAACAGCGGCTCGGGGGCTTCGGCGCCGACGGTCTCGGGCAGGTCGGTGCCGTTGATGATGATGCGGATCCGGTTGCGGTCGACCCCCATGGACTCCAGCAGGTCCGCCGTGGAGGGGGACACCGCCACGAACAGGCGGTTGCGGTAGACGGCTGGCATGGCCCGGAGCTCCGCCGTGCGCCCCAGCGGCGCCACCGGCCAGGAGAACCACTGGTCCCACTGGTCGGTATGGATGTGGTTGACCAGGCAGATCGACGCGCCGCGCCGCCAGAACGGCGTGTAGAAGGAGACCCCGTTCGCCACGTCGACCACCAGGTCCACCGACCGGTAGTGGCGCAGGTAGGCCAGCGGGGCCCGCAGGTACTGGTCCACCGTGCCGCCGTTGGGGTGGACCCGGTAGGTGTGGCCCTCGCCGACCGGGTTGGCGCAGAGGAGCGTGACGTCGTGGCCCCGCTCGGTCATGCCCGAGCACAGGTGGTCGATGAGGACCTCGGAGCCTCCGGCGAGGTCGTTGGCCAGGTCGCGCCACGCGGCGATCAGGATGCGCATCAGGCCCTGGCTCCGGGCGGTGCCGTCATCGCTGCTCCGTCGGCCGCTGGTCGGGTCATCGTGTCCTCGCGGTGGGGCCGAGCCGGGCGCTCCCTGCCCCGGTGGCGTCGTGGCTCCACCCGGCGGGCAGAGTGGACAACAGTAGCGTGACCGCCTGGCCCGGACCCCCGGATCGGCCGCGCTGAGGACGCCCGTGCTTCCCACCACCTCCACAACCCTGTCGCCTCCGGAGGGCACCGCACCGGGCGCAGCGGGGGCGTCGCGGCTGCCGGGGTGGTGGCCGTGGGCCGCCGGGCTGCTCCTGGGCCTGGTGGTGCTGGGGCCGGGGCTGTCCGGGGGCTCGCTGCTCAGCCTCGACCTGCTGGTGACCCCCAGCATCCCCGTGCCCGACGGGGTGTACGGCCTGGGCCCGGCGCTGTCCCAGCGGGTGCCGCTGTTCGCCGTGCTCGGCCTGGGCTCGGCGGTGGTCGGCGGGCCGGTCATCACCAAGGTGCTGATCGTGGGCTTCCTGGCGGCCGGGTTCGCCGGCGCGGCCCGCCTGGTGCGGGTGCTGGCCCCGGCCGGGATGGAGGTGGGGGTGCTGGGCCAGCTGGCGGCCGGCGTGCTGTGGGCCGGAGGCCCGTACGCGCTGACCCGGGTCGGCGTCGGCCACATCAACCTGGTCTGGGTGGTGGCGATCCTCCCGTGGGTGCTGCCGCGCCTGTGCCGCCCGGCGGAGCACCTGCCGTCCACGTTCCTGGCTGCGCTGGCGCTGGCCATCGGCGGCCCGGGCGGCGGCACGCTGGGGGTGGCGGTGGCGGTGATCTCCCTGCTGCTGCAGCCGCGTCCTCGCCGCTTCGTCTGGCCGCTCGTCGCCGTCGCCGTCCCGCAGCTGGTGTGGTGGCTCCCGACCGCGGTGCTGCTGTGGGCGGGCGCCGGGGTCACGGGCTCGACCGGCTTCCCCACCCGGGCGCACGGCGTGGGCGGCTGGCCGGCGGTGGTGGCGGGCAACGGGTTCTGGCGGCCGGATCACCAGGTGGGGGCCACGGGCGCGGTGGGCGCGGTGGCCGGGCTCGTCATCGGGCTCCTCGCCGTGGCCGGCGGCGTCCGCATCGTGGGGGAGCGGGGCTGGCGCTCCTGGCCGGGCGCGGCCACGGCCACGGCCGTGGTCGGGCTGGCGCTCACCTTCGCCAGCGCGGTGCCGGGGGTTCGGGTCGGCTACGAGGCGCTGTCGGGCCTGTCGATCGGTGCCCCGCTGCGCGAGAGCCAGCGGTTCGCGGCGCTCTGGCTGGTCTGGGCGGCACCGTCGGTGGTGATCGGTGCGCACGTGGCGGCCGAGTGGGCGGTCCGCCGTCGGCCTCGCCGGGCCTTGCTGGTGCGGGCGGTCGGGTCCGTGGTGCCGCTGGTGATCGCGGTGGCGCTGTCGGTGCCGGGATGGTGGGGCATCGGCGGTCGCCTGGACCCGGTGGAGTACCCCCGGAGCTGGGCCGTCGTCCGCGACGAGATCGCCGCTGCGCCCGGCACGGTCGTGGCGCTGCCGTGGCTGGAGTACCCCCAGCTGTCGTTTGCCGAGGGGCGCCAGGCCTTCAACCCGATGCCGGACTACCTCGGTGGCGACGTCATCAGCAGCTTCGATCCGCTCTTCGACCCCGGCGCGCCCCGCCAGGAGCAGGTCGACCGGCGCTCGGTCGTGGTGGACGGGCTGGTGCGCCGGATGAAGGCGGGCGAGTTCGTGGCCGACGACCTTGCCGACCTGGGTGTCCGGTGGGTGGTCCTGGCGCACGAGCGCGGGTCCGAGGACTTCGGGGTGCTGGCCACCGATCCCGGCCTGGAGCGGGTGCTGGCCCTCCCGGACGCCGACCTCTACCGCGTCCGGTCGTGGGTGGGACCCGCGGAGGCCCCCGATGGCACCGCACACGACCTGGATCGGCCGTTCCCGCCGGTGCTGCGCACGGATGCGCCTCGGGGTTCGGTCCTCGATGTGGCCGGCGCCCCGGGCTGGGTCCAGGGCTGGGCGCAACCGGCTTCGGTCACCGCGGACGGGAGGTTGCGGCTGGAGGGCACCGGCACGGTCTGGTTCTGGCCGGCGGCGCTGATCCTGGCGGTCGATCTCGTGGTGGCTGGCCTGGCGGTTTGGTGCCTGCGCTCACGTCGTCGGACTTTTGACCGATTACTTGCTCCAGGTGGACCGCGCGGCTAGCTTCGCGGTCAATGTTGCGGGAGACCCCTGCTATGAGGGTGGAAGGGTAAAGACATGATTCGATCCAAGGTGAAGGCGGCAATTCTTGCGAGTGCGTTCGTCGCACTCGGCCTGACGTTCATCGGGGCCGCCCCGGCGAGCGCTCAGGACTGCGGTTACGGGGGCTGCCCCACGACCACCACGGGTGGTGCCACCACCACCACCGAGGTCGAGATCCCGACGATCACCGTCGTGCGGGGCGAGACCATCGACGTCTCGGGCGAGGGCTGCGCCCCCGGTGCCGAGGTCGTCGTGACCTGGGATGACGGCACGGTGCTCGGCACCTTCACCGCTGATGAGAACGGCGACTTCGTCACCACCATCACCATCCCCAAGAACGCCACCCTGGGCGTCCACCTCGTCACCGCCACCTGCGGCGATGTCGAGCAGTTCCTCAACGTGAACGTGCTGGCCGAGTCCGTGTCGAACGTCGACAATGGCACCCTGCCCCGCACCGGTAGCTCGAACACGGGCCCGCTGATCGGCATCGGTGCCGCGGCGGTCGTGCTCGGCGGCGCCTTCCTCTACGGCGCTCGTCGGCCCCGTCAGGCCTGAGCCACCGACCGGCGCTGAGCCGGTTCCATCCACCTTCTGAAGGCGACCCCGCCCCTCCGGGCGGGGTCGTCTCGCGTCCGGAGCCCGGCCGTCACTAGGGTGGCGAGATGCTCTTCGCACACATCCTGGCCACCGGGCCGTGGAAGCCCGAGTTCTGGCTGGAGAAGGCCGGCGCCAGCGCCGCCTGGGTGATCGCCGCCATCATCTTCGCCGAGTCCGGCCTGTTCTTCGGCTTCTTCCTCCCCGGCGACTCGCTGCTGTTCATGGCCGGGTTCCTGACGTCGGCGGGTGCGCACGACTTCATCCAGACCTCCGCCGGCGAGCCCCTGGCCCCCGTGGTCGACGGGATGCCGCACATCCTCGTCCTGCTGCCGGTGCTGTACCTGGCCGCGGTCGCCGGCGACCAGGTCGGGTACTGGTTCGGCAAGAAGGTCGGCCCCGCCCTGTTCACCCGCGAGGATTCCCGCCTGTTCAAGCAGAGCCACGTCACCAAGGCGCACCAGTTCCTCGAGCGCCACGGTCCCAAGACCATCTTCCTGGCCCGGTTCGTGCCCATCGTCCGCACCTTCGCCCCCATCGTGGCCGGCGTCGGCGAGATGCGGTACCGGACCTTCCTGAAGTGGAACCTGCTGGGCGGGTTCGTGTGGGCCGTCGGCATCACCGCCCTGGGCCACTACCTGGGCAACATCGAGTTCGTCCGGGACAAGATCGAGTACGCCGTCATCGTCATCGTGCTGCTGTCGCTGCTGCCGGTCTTCATCGAGTTCTACCGGTCCCGCAAGCACGGCCACGGCGACGCCAACGAGGCGGAGGCCCCGGCGGGCGTCTGATCCGCCCCCGGTGCAAGCGAGCGTCAAGCGCGCTCCCAGGGGTGCGTGGGACAACAGGAGCGTCCCCCCGCCCCTGAAGGAGCCCACGCCGTGCACCTCGGCATCCACATCGTCCAACCACCGTCCACCCGGGCGCCCGCCGTGCTGCGGGCCTCGGCCCACGCTGCGGAGGCGCTGGGGTACCGCTCCCTGTGGGTGGGCGACCGGTTGGCGCCGGGGGGATCGCACGCCAGCCGGCCGCTCGATGCGCTGGCCACGCTGGCCTACCTGGCGGCGCAGACCGAGCGGGTCGGGCTGGGCACCAGCGTGCTGGCCGGGGCGTGGTACCCGCCGGCGCTGCTCGCCCGCTCCCTGGCCACGGTCGACCAGCTCAGCCAGGGCCGCCTCCTGATCGGGCTGGGGACCTCGCCGAGCGCTCGCGAGGGAGCGGCCGCCGGGTTCGACGACACCGATCCCGATGAGCGCCTCGCCGAGCTGTTCGACGTGCTGGGTGCGGCCTGGGGCCCCGACCCGGTGCACCACGCCGGGGCCCGGGCGAGCTTCGAGGGGTGGGCGCCCGGACCGCTGCCGGTGCAGCTGCCCCGGCCGCCGATCCTGCTGACCGGGACCGCAGGCCACGAGCTGGACCGCGTCGGCCGCCTGGGAGACGGGTGGCTGGCGGGGCCCGGCACCGCCGCCACCCTCGACGAGGGCTGGCGCCGGGTGCAGCGGAGCGCCGTGGCCGCCGATCGGGACCCCGCCGCCCTGCGCCTGGTGGTCCGCGTCGAGCTCGTCGACGGCGTCCCGGGCGGTGCGGTGGCCGACGAGGTCGCCGATCTCGCCGCCGTCGGTGCCGACGAGGTGATCCTGGAGGTGGACCCGGCGCTGGGGCTCGACGCATCCCTCGCCCGCTACGCCGAGGTGGCCGAAGCGGTCGAGCTGCAGGCGATCGGGTGAGCGTCGTGGACGTCGAGCGGGTGGCGTCCGGGGGTGCCGTAGTGTCTGGCGCCATGCAGTTCGGAGTGCTCGGACCGCTGGAGATCCGAGATGATGCGGGCGAACGGGTGGAGGTGGGCGGGCCGCAGCCGCGCCTCATCCTCGCCCTGCTCCTGGCGGCCGCCGGTCGAGCGGTCCGCACCGACGCTCTGATCGATGCGCTGTGGGGCGAGGCGCCACCGGCATCGGCCAACGGCACGCTGCAGAGCTACGTGTCCCGCCTCCGGCGGGCCTTCGACGGCGCCGACGACTGCCGGCTGGTGTACGCCGACGGCAGCTACCGCCTCGATGTGGCGCTGGACCAGGTGGACGCCTGGCGCTTCGAGGCGCTGGCCGACGCAGGGCGCGCCGAGCTGGCCGCCGGGTCCGTGGAGGAGGCCCGGGCCTCGTTCCTGGCCGCCGAGGCGCTGTGGCGGGGGCCGGCGCTCGCCGAGTTCGCCGATCACGACGTCGCCCGCAACCTGGCCATCCGGCTCGACGAGCGGCGCATCGAAGCCGTGGAGCAGCGCCTGGCGGCCGAACTGGCGCTCGGCGGCCACGCATCTGCGGTGGGCGAGCTCACCCAGCTGGCCGCGGCCCACCCCCTCCGGGAGGGCCTGCAGGTGCAGCTGGCCACGGCGCTGTACCGCTCGGGCCGCCAGGCCGACGCCCTGCGGAGCATCGCCGAGGCCGGGCGCCACCTGCGCGAGGAGCTCGGCATCGAACCCAGCCGGGCGTTGCGGGACCTCGAGACCGCCATCTTGGATCACGACCCCGGCCTCGACGCGCCGCCGAGCTCCGCACCGGCGCCGGCTGCTGCGCCTCGGGTGCCGGCGGAGGCCCTCGGCAGCGGATCCGTCGTGGGGGAGCGGAGCGCGCTGGTGGGCCGCGACGCCGAGGTCCGCCAGCTGCGGGCCGCGCTGGATGAGGCAGCGGTCGACGCTCGCTTCGTGGTGCTCGAGGGGGACCCGGGCATCGGCAAGACCCGGCTCGCCGATGAGCTGGGTGCGGCGGCCAGCGCCGCGGGGTGCCGCACCATCTGGGGGCGCTCCGACGAGGGCGGCGCCGCTCCCGCGCTGTGGCCCTGGCTGGGTCCGCTGCGCGCGCTGGCCGACGAGATCGACCCGGTGCCCGAGCCGATCTCGGCGCTGCTGGCGGGGGAGGCCGTGATCCTGCCCGGGCAGGGCGCTGCCGTGCGCTTCGAGCTGTTCGAGGCCATCGCCACCGCACTGGAGGCCGCCGGTCGCGCGCGTCCCGTCGTGCTGCTCATCGACGACATCCAGTGGGCGGACGCCACCTCGCTGGAACTTCTGGGCTTCCTGGCCGGGCGCCTCGGCGCCGGGGTCCTGATCGTGGCCACCATGCGCCGACTCGAGGTCGGTCAGCACGGGGCGGTGACCGATGCCCTGGCGGACCTGGCCCGCCGGCGCGGGAGCCGCCGCCTCCTCGTCCGAGGCCTGCGCGCCGACGCCACCGCGGAGATCCTCGACGGGATCGACGGGCCGGTGGCCGAGGCCATCCACGCCCGGGCGGAGGGGAACCCCTTCTACGCCATCGAGCTGGCCCGGCTGGTCGACGACGAGGGTCGCCTGCCCGACGACATCCCGGGGTCGGTGGGCGACGTCGTCCGGCGGCGTCTCGCCGGTCTGCCCGGTCCCACGGCCGAGCTGCTGGGGGTGGCCGCGGTCCAGGGCCGCGAGGTCGATCTCGGCCTGCTCGCAGCCTCCGTGGGCATCGACCTGGCCTCGTGCCTCGACGCGGTCGAACCGGCGGTCATCCAGCGCCTGCTCGAAGACGACCCGGACCGGCTCGGCGGCCTGCGCTTCAGCCACGCCCTGGTCCGCGACGTGCTGCTCGACGGCCTGACCTCCCTCCGGCGGGCCCGCCTCCACCTGGCGGTGGCCGACGCCCTCGTCGAGCGGGGCGCCGGCCGCGACGAGGCGGAGATCCTGGCCGAGCACCTGTGGCAGGCGGCGCCGGTCGGCGTCGGCAGCCGGGCCGC
>CALANQ010000352.1 GCA_937926025.1 uncultured Acidimicrobiales bacterium | reverse complement strand
CGTCGAGGCCCTCCGGGGCGACCTGCCCGGTCCGCTGCTCAGCCAGCGGGACCTGCCCAAGCCCGCGCTGGTCGCCGCCTTCGCCGAGGACCCCACCGCCAGCCTGTTCGCCACGCTCGGCTTCTGGCAGGGCATCGACGTCCCCGGACCGACGCTGTCGCTGGTCACCATCGACAAGCTGCCGTTCCCCCGCCCGGACGAGCCGCTCCTGCAGGCCCGCCGAGAGCAGGCCAAGGCCGACGCGTTCCGCACCATCGACCTCCCCCGCACCGCCACGATGCTGGCCCAGGGCGCCGGCCGCCTCATCCGCACCCGCAGCGACCGCGGCGTGGTCGCGGTGCTCGATCCCCGGCTGGCGAAGGCCAAGAGCTACCGGTGGACGCTGCTCGAGGCCCTTCCCCCGTTCCCGCGCACCAAGGACCGAGCCGAGGTCGAAGCCTTCCTCCGCCAACTCGACGCCGACGCCGGAGCCGGCGCCTGACCCGGCCCGCTCAATCCACCGACCCGCGTGGCACGACCCATGCCACCGACTGTCCGGTGACCGCCGCGATCCGGTCGAAGTCTGCGTCGTAGTGCAACACCGTCAGTCCCGACTGCTCGGCAGCCGCAGCCACGAGCAGGTCGGGGACGCTTCGGCCGCGCTGGCTCTTCGAGGCGAGCGCCCGCTGGACCTCCAACGCACGCGTCACGTGATGAGCCGTGGTCCGCACCCGACCGAACGACGCCAGGATCTGGTGGGAACGATCCCATTCGGCCTCGGTCCGGGCGGAGTAGCCGACCTCGAGGTCGGTGATCGAAGCCCGTCCGATCCCTCCCTCGACGAGTCGATCCACAGCGGCGCGCACCGCTGGGTCTCCCAGCCGCTTCAGGACGCTGGCGTCCAGCAGGTAGTTCAGCGCCACGCGTCGTCGAGATCGCTCAGGTCGAGCTTGGCCAGCTCGTCCAGCGCATCTCTCACCTTCCCGGCGCGGTCGGCGGCGGTCCTGCGGAGCGCCTCGTTGACCGTGTCCGTGACGGTGGTGGTCCCGAGCACATCGCGCGCCGCGTCGAGGGCTTCCTCGTCGACGGGGATCAGGTGCTGGGCCACGGACACGGAGGCTACTCAACCTGGTCCGGAGACGCATGACAAGACATGAGCGACAACTGCTACCCATGTGGCGCATCCTGGGAGCACCCACAGGCGCCGCTGTCAGTAGCCGAGGCGCTCCAGGGCTCGGGACTTGCGCTGCCAGTCCTTGTCGACCTTGACGAACAGCTCGACGTAGGCACCCGGCGGGAGCTGCTTGCGCACGTTGGTGCCGACCTCCTTGAGCACGCTGCCCTTCTTGCCGATGACGATGCCCTTCTGCGAGTCCCGCTCGACCAGGATCTCGACCCGGATGCGCGGCCACTCCCACTCGGTGACGCGGGCGGCGACGGAGTGCGGGACCTCGTCGCGGGTGACGGCGAGGAGCTGCTCCCGGACGAGCTCCGCTACCCAGAAGGCCTCGGGCACGTCGGTGACCATGTCGTCGGGGTAGTACTGGGGCCCTTCGGGCAGGCGGTCCAAGATGGCGTCGAGCAGGGCGGGGACGCCATCGCCGGTGCGGGCCGAGATCGGGAAGTACTCGTTGCCGCCGGCGAGCTGCTCGGCGGCGGCGTGCAGCTGGGTGAGCACCTGGGTCGGGTCGGCCTTGTCGGTCTTGTTGACCACGATGATGGCGTTGGCCGGCACCCGCTGGGCGATCCACTTGTCGCCGGGGCCGATGGGCATGGTGGCGTCGACCAGGAGGCACACCACGTCGACGTCGCCGATAGCGGCGTCGGCCGCATCGTTGAGCCGTTCGCCCAGCAGGGTGCGGGGCTTGTGGATGCCGGGCGTGTCGACGAACACCACCTGGGCATCGGGACGGGTGAGCACGCCGCGCACCTGGGTGCGCGTGGTCTGCGGCTTGTCCGAGACGATGGTGACCTTCTGCCCGAGGATGTGGTTGAGCAGGGTGCTCTTGCCGACGTTGGGGCGCCCGACCAGGGTGACGAACCCGGACTTCACGAGGTCGCGCCCTGGTCGGCGGCCTCGGCGGTGACCTCGGCGGTCGCACGGTCGTCGTCCGAGCCGTCGGGATCGGGCTTCTCGATCTCCTCGATGCGGACCCGCATGATGCGCCGGCCCTGCACCCGCTCGACGGTGAGCCGGGCGCCGGGCACGTCGACCGCGTCGCCGGACACGGCCATGCGGCCGAGCTCCGACAGGACGAGCCCGCTGACCGTGTCCCAGTCGCCTTCGGGCAGGTCGCAGGTGAGCTGGTCGTTCACGTCGTCGATGCTGAGGCTGCCGCTGACCCGCATGCCGCCCGCAGGCACGTGCTCGAACCGGGCGTCCTCGGTGTCGAACTCGTCGACGATCTCGCCGACGAGCTCCTCGATGAGGTCTTCGAGGGTGACGATGCCGGCGGTGCCGCCGTACTCGTCGATGACGACGGCCATGTGGAACTGGTCGGCCTGCATCTCCCGCAGCAGCTCCGACACCGGCTTCGTCTCCGGCACCGCCCGGGCCGGTCGGGCGAAGTTGGCGACCGGCTCGTCCTCGCGCCCGTCGCGCTCGGCGCGCATCAGGTCCTTGGCGTACACGAGGCCGATGACGTCGTCGATGCCCTCGCCCAGGACGGGGATCCGGCTGTAGCCGTTGAGGATGACGACCTCCATCACGTCGGCGACGCGGAAGTCGTGGTTGACCGTGACCATGTCGGGTCGGGGCACCATGACCTCGCGGGCCACGGTGTCGCCGAACTCGATGATGGACTCGATGAGCTGCTTCTCGCCCTCGTCGATGGCCGCGGACTCGTGGGCCTCGGCGGCGACGGCGAGCAGCTCCTCCTCCGACACGTACGGCCCTTCCTTCAGGCCCTTGCCGGGGAGGATCACGTTGGTGATCACGATGAAGAAGCGGGCCAGGCCGCGCAGCGGCGCGAAGTCCGCCAGCCACTTGACGGGACGGGCGGCGCCGAGCGCGGCGCGCTCGGTGTGCTGGATGGCCCACGTCTTGGGGGCCGTCTCGGCCAGGACGTACATGACCGAGACGTTGGCCAGGGTGGCGATGGCCACGCCCCAGGCACCGAACAGGTTGCCGAAGAGCACACCGGTGAGCGACGCCTGCACGATCTGGCAGATGAGCACCACCAGGAGCAGCGCGTTGAGCCAGCGCTCGGGCTGCTCCACGAGGTACGCGAGGGCCTTGCCTCCGGGCCGGCCCTCTTCGGCCAGCGCGGTGGCCTTGGCCTTGCTGATGCGGACCAGCGCCGTCTCGGCGACGGCGGTGGCGATGGAGATGGAGATGAGCACGACGATGGCGACCGCCATCGCGATGTCGACTTCGGTGAGCTCCACCGCCAGGAGCAGCGGGCCGGTCACGACCGGCCCCCCGTGTGCGCTCGACGAGGGTCGGCCCCCCACGCGTGCGCGTGCGGGGCCTCGGGACTGCCGGGGTCGTCGTCGGGGTGGTTCACGGTGCCTTCCTGTGGAACTGATCGAGCAGGTCGCGCTCTCGCGCCTGCATCACCTGGGTCTCTTCGGGCTCGGCATGGTCGTGGCCGAGCACATGAAGGATGCCATGCACGACCAGCAGCGCGATCTCATCGTCGTAGGTGCCGGCGTGCGACGGGGCGTTGCGCGCCGCCACCGCCGGGCAGATGACGACGTCGCCGAGCAGGAGCGGGATGTCGTCGACCGGGCCGCGGTCGGGGCCGCTGGAGGACCCGTCGGGCGACCGGCCGATGGCCACATCGTCGTCGTCGATGGGGAACGCCAGCACGTCGGTGGGGCCTTCGTGACCCATGAACCGCAGGTTGAGCTCGGCGATGGACGCCTCGTCGACGAAGAGGAGGGCCAGTTCGCAGTCGCCGGACACGCCTTCGGCGGCCAGCGCGTTGCGGGCCAGTGCCTCCCAGCGCTCCACGTCGACCGGCTGGGCCGACTGCTCGTCGGCCACGAAGACCTCGATCTCGCCCTCGCCGCCCTGGGTGCGCCGACGCCCGCTCTTGGGCGGGGCCGGTCGGATCACGGCTGCACCGGACCGGGGTTGGCGACGGCGTCGCGCTCGTAGGCGTCGACGATGTCGGCCACGATGCGGTGGCGGACGACGTCGCGGCCGCTCAGGCGCACGAAGGCCAGCCCGTCGATGCCGCCGAGGATGCGCTCCATGTGCGTGAGCCCCGAGCGTCCGCCGGCCACGTCGACCTGGGTGGTGTCGCCGGTGATGACCGCCTTGGAACCGAAGCCGATGCGGGTGAGGAACATCTTCATCTGCTCGGGCGTGGTGTTCTGCGCCTCGTCCAGGATGATGAAGGCGTTGTTCAGCGTGCGGCCGCGCATGAAGGCCAGCGGCGCGATCTCCAG
>CALANQ010000351.1 GCA_937926025.1 uncultured Acidimicrobiales bacterium | reverse complement strand
CCGGGAAGACCCCCACCGTGATGGGGTTGCCGAGGGAGTCGGTGGGCACGGTGGGTGCGTCGGGCATCAGGCGTCCTTCCCGGTGGGGGTCTTCCCGGTGGAGGGGGCAGCGGCTTCGATCGCGGCGGCCGCTCGGAACATCGGCACCTCGCCCAGGCCGGGCGCCAGCACCTGGACCCCGACGGGCAGCCCGGCGCGATCGGCGCCGAACGGCACGGACATCGCGGGGTGGCCGGCCAGGTTGGTGGGGATGGTGCAGGTGTCGTTGAGGTACATGGTGAGCGGATCCTCGATGGCTCCCAGCTCGAACGCCGTGGTGGGCGTCGAGGGTGACAGGAGGACGTCGAAGCGCTCGTAGGCGGCGGCGAAGTCCCGACAGATCAGCGTCCGGACCTTCTGGGCCTGGCCGTAGAACGCGTCGTAGTAGCCGGCGGACAGGGCGTAGGTGCCGAGCATGATGCGGCGCTTCACCTCGGCACCGAAGCCGGCGGTGCGGGTGGCGACCATCATCTCGTTGGTGGTGGGCGCATCGACCCGCAGCCCGTAGCGAACGCCGTCGAAGCGGGCCAGGTTGCTGGAGGCCTCGGCCGGGGCGATGAGGTAGTAGGCGGAGAGCCCGTAGGTGACCGCCGGGACCGACACCTCCTCCACCATGGCGCCGGCGGCGGCCAGCGCGTCGGCCGCAGCGCGGACCTGGGCGGCCACGTCGGGGTCGATGCCGTCGCCCATCAGCTCCGAGATGAGCCCCACCCGGAGGCCGGCAACACCGTCGTCGAGGTGCTCGACGATGCGGGGCGCCTCCTGGCGGATGGATGTGGCATCGGCCGGATCGTGCCCAGCGATCACCTCGAGCAGCAGGGCGGCATCGGCCACGGTGGTGGCGAACGGGCCGACCTGGTCGAGCGACGAGGCGAAGGCGATGAGCCCGTAGCGGCTCACCAGGCCGTACGTGGGCTTGACGCCGACCACACCGCAGAACGCGGCCGGCTGGCGGATCGACCCGCCCGTGTCCGACCCGAGCGACAGGGGTGCGAAGCCGGCCGCGACCGCGGCGGCCGACCCGCCCGACGAGCCGCCGGGCACCCGGCCGGTGTCGACCGGGTTGCGGGTGGGGCCGAACGCCGAGTTCTCGGTGGAGGACCCCATGGCGAACTCGTCGAGGTTGGTCTTGCCGACCGTGATGGCGCCGGCCGCCGCGAGGCGCTGCACGACCGTGGCGTCGTAGGGCGGCACCCAGCCCTCGAGGATCTTCGAGGAGCAGGTGGTGGCCACGCCGTTCGTGCAGAGGTTGTCCTTCACCGCGACCGGCACGCCGGCGAGCGGGCCGACCGGCTCTCCGGCGGCGATGGCCTGATCGACCCGAGCCGCCGCGACCCGGGCCTCCTCGGCGGTGACCACGTTGAACGCGTGGATGGTGGGCTCGGTGGCCTCGATGGCGGCGAGGTGGGCGTCCACGACCTCCGCGGCGGTGGTGCTGCCGCCGCGGATGGCGGCCGCCAGCTCGATGGCGGTGCCGGTCACGGGGCCTCCCCCAGGATGGTGGGGACGCGGAAGCGGCCGTCCTCGGCCTGCGGAGCACCGGCGAGGGCGTCGGCCGGGGTGAGCGTGGCCCCCGGCTGGTCGGCCCGCAGCACGTTGGCCAGGTCGAAGGGGTGCGACGTGGGCGGCACGTCGGCCAGATCGAGCGCCTCGACGTCCTCGGCGTGATCGAGGATCGCCGCGAGCTGGGCGGTGTAGGTGTCCAGCTCGCCGTCGTCGAGCGACAGCCGGGCGAGCTTGGCGACGTGGGCGACGTCGTCCCGGGAGATGTGCGAAGCCATAGGGGGTCGAGCCTACGGCCCCGCGCCCACCGCCCAGAAAGGGGTACCCGCCCGCCTCGGGATCAGGCGGCGAGCGGGGCTCAGCCCGCCGCGGTGACCTTCTGGGCGAAGGCGACGGCGGCGTCGAACACGATCTCGCGGTCGAAGTCCTGGGTGACCACGTGGTAGCTGCGCTCGCACCAGATGCGCTCCACCGGGCCCGCCACCTCCCGAGCCAGGATGTCCGAGTTCTCCGGCGGGACGACGTGGTCCTGGCGGCTGGTGATCACCAGCATCGGCGAGGTGATGCGGCTCAGGCGGTCGCCGAGGTTGTCGCTGGCGTCGAACAGGGTCAGCAGCGGAGCGAGCGGCGTGTCGGCGTAGGCGGTCTCGGTGATCCCCGGCTCGGCGATGTCCGACCCGATGCCGGCGAAGCGGTCGGCCCCGGTGGCCAGGACCTCCTGCACGGCCTCGCGCATGCCCGGCGGCACCGAGACCACCGCGTTGATGCACACCAGACCGGCGATCTCGGGGTGCTCGGAGCCCAGCCACGCGGTCAGGGCACCGCCCATCGACAGCCCGACCACCACGACCTGCTCGCACCGCTCCGCCAGCGCCGCGTAGCGGGCCTCGGCATGAGCGGACCAGTCGTCCCACCCGGTGGGGATCATGTCCTCGACCACCGTGCCGTGGCCCGGCAGCAGCGGCAGGTCGACGGTGAAGCCCGCCGCCGCCAGCCGCCCGGCCAGCACCCGCATGGAGCCCGGGGTGCCCGTGAACCCGTGGAGCACCAGCACGCCGACGGGGCCGCCCTCGAAGAACGTGGGCTCGGCGCCGGGGATCAGGTTGGCGGGCAGGTCGGTGGTCATGGTGCTCCTGGATCGGGTGCCGTCGCAGGTCTGCGGACGGCGTGGCCCCGCCAGGGAACCACACCCGGCGACCCGGTGCACCCGCGACGCGTGGGCGATCCTCCTTGACCCGGCGGTCAATGCGGTGATCCACTGGCCGCCACCATGTCCGAAGATCGTCGGCTGACCAGCCAGGGCCAGGAGCGCAAGCAGCAGCTCCTCGATCAGGCGGCCACGCTCTTCGCCGAGCGCGGCTACGCCGACACGCGCGTCCTCGACATCGTCCAGGCCGCCGGCGTGGCCAAGGGCCTCTTCTACTGGTACTTCGAGAACAAGGAAGCGCTGTTCCGCGAGCTGGTCGAGCTGAACCGCCTGAACCTGCGCCGCGCCCAGGCCGACGCCATCGATCCCGCGGCCGAGCCCCTCGGCCGGATCCGCCAGGGCGCCGAGGCATCCGTGCGGTACATGGCGCAGTACGCCAACTTCTTCTCGCTGCTGGAGGTGGAGAACCTCGACAAGCAGTTCGCCGACGAACTCCGCAAGGGCACCGAGATCCACACCGCCGACGTCGCCGCCATCATCCGCGCCGGCGTGGCCGACGGCACCATCCGCGACGAGGATCCGGAGGTGGCGGCCTACGGCGTGGTCGGCACCGTCGGCTACTACGGCCACTTCCACCGGACCGGCCGCCTGGACCTGTCCCCCGACGAGCTGGCCGCGTTCGTCGGCCGCTTCGTGGTGTGCGCCCTCGCGTCCGACGAGGCCATCGCCCGCCGCGTCCTCGCCGCCCGCCGTCCCTGACCGCGCCCCCTCGCCCTCTCCCCTCGCCCGCTCCCGGCGAACTTCGTAGGCGAGCAGGACGATTCCGTCGCCGCTGGCTACGAAGTTCGGGATCGGCCGTCCGACCCGCTGGACTTCGTAGGCCAGAACGACCGTCTCGTCGCCGTGGGCTACGAAGTTCGCGACCGGCGCCGGGGAGCCGGGGACGGTGGCGCGGATCGGTGGCGCGTTCGGCCACGCCGACCCCGGCCAGCCGGTAGGGTCCGCTCCGCATTTCCCGCACCGCCAGCGTCGAGGAGACCCATCGTGGCGAAGTTCTTGAGCGAAGACTGGGTGGCCCAGGCCCGTGCCCTCCAAGAGGAGTACAAGGGGAAGGGCACGCCGCCGCCGGCGCAGGCCCGGATCAACCTCACCATCACCGAGGTCCCCGCGGACGTCAACGACGGCCCCATCTCCGCCAAGATCGACACCACCGAGGGTGCCGCCGAGCTGGACCTCGGCGCGTTCGACGCCCCCGACGCCTCCATCAGCCTGGAGTACGACACGGCCAAGGCGTTCCTGGTGGAGGGCAACCCGCAGGTCGTCATGCAGGCCGTGATGAGCGGCAAGGTCAAGATCTCCGGCGACATGACCAAGGTCCTCGCCCTCGGCCAGGGCGCGCCCGACGAGGTCGCCCTCGAGCTCGGCCAGAAGCTCCGCGACCTCACCGACTGACCTCGATGCCGGGTCGCTCCAGCGGCGCGACGCGGGTCACGTGACCCGAACTCGCGTGGTCAGATGGCGGGGAGGGGCTCGGTCTCGGGGTGGAGCGCGGGGTCGGCCCGGTGGGTGGAGGCGATGCGGGTGGCGGTGAGCACCGACACGGCCGCCAGGACCACGCCCGCGGCGTAGCCCCAGTGGTAGCTGGACTCCAGGCCCACGGCGGGAAGCCGGGTCTGCTGCACGGAC
>CALANQ010000350.1 GCA_937926025.1 uncultured Acidimicrobiales bacterium | reverse complement strand
TACGAGATGCCTAAGTGACTGGAGTTCAGACGTGTGCTCTTCCGATCTGGTAGGCCGGGCTCTCCGAGCGGATCACGGATCCGAGCCGCGTGACCCGGCCGTCGGCCGTCGGCAGGCCACCGAGGTCGCGCACGTTGTAGCTCCCGGGCCAGGCCAGGATCCGCCCTGCTGCCATCGGGTGAGACTGCCACAGCGTCCGCGCTCGGGCCGGGTGGGAGACTGCGGGCATGGAGCGAGTCGACGGGATCGGTGGGTTCTTCTTCGTGGCGCGGGATCCCGCGGGTCTGGCCCGCTGGTACGCCGACCACCTGGGCGTCGCCGAGGTGCCGACGTCCTACGACGCCGACGTGTGGGTGCAGACCGAGGGGGAGACGGTGTTCGCCCCGTTCCCGGCCGACGCCGGCGACGACGTGCCGATCGGACCGTCGGGATGGGGCATCAACTTCCGGGTGCGGGACCTGACGGCGATGGTGGCGCAGCTGCGAGCCGCCGGCATCGAGGTCGCCGTCGACGAGACCGAGTACCCCAACGGCTGGTTCGCCCAGCTCGCCGACCCCGAGGGGAACGCCATCCAGCTCTGGCAGCCCACCTGACCCGTTTCCGAGGTGCGACTCATGAGGCGTTGAGCCGAGCTCGTGATCGTGGGACGGTCTCGTCCTCGGGCCGGTGACGACGGAGGTGGCCTCGGATGAGTGGTGTATCAGAGGTGTATCCTTGGTGTATGGCCCGCACCAACATCGACATCGATGAGGAGGCGTGTGCCGCCGTCATGCGGCGCTACGGCTGTACGACCAAGCGCGAGGCTGTGAACCTGGCGCTGCGGCAGGCAGCCCGTACGATGACGCTCGACGAGGCGCTCGCCATGGAGGGCTCCGGGTGGGATGGGGACCTCGACGAGATCCGCTCCGGCATGAGCGCGCCCGACCCGTGGTGACGCTCATCGACAGCTCGGCGTGGGTCGAGTTCCTACGTGGGGAGCGAGGCGGTGACCCAGGCACGCGTGCCTCCGTTCGTGCGCTGCTCGACGGTGCGGGCGCGCTCACCGAGCCGGTGCTCATGGAGGTGCTGGCCGGGGCCCGTTCGGGTGCGCACAGTGAGCAGCTGCAGCTCCTCCTGGGACGGGCCGAGCTCCTCCCGCTCCACGCCGACGACTGGGCCAGCTCGGCGCTGCTCTACCGGCAGTGCCGAGCCCGCGGGGTCACGGTCCGGTCGATGGTCGACTGCCTCATCGCCGCGGTCGCCATCCGCCACGGCATCCCCGTCCTCGCCCGAGACCGCGACTTCGAGGCCCTTGCCGCCCACACCCGGTTGGTCCTCGCCGCCTGACCGCCCTGGTGGGTCCCACGAAGCGCGGCGAGCGGATCGGTTGACCGCGTTCGTCGACACCAACGTCCTCGTCCGGCACCTCACCGGCGACCCGGCGGCTCAGTCGGCGGCGGCGACAGCAGGCTCGGCGTCCGGAGGGTTGGTGCCGGTGAAGGCGGCCCAGAGGTGGGCGTAGGTGGCGCCGCTGGCCACCAGGTCGTCGTGGGTGCCGACCTCGGCGACGCGCCCGTCGTCCATCACCACGATCTTGTCGGCACCCACCGCGGTGGAGAGCCGGTGGGCGATGACCAGGGCGGTGCGGCCCGAGGTGACCATGCCCATGGCCTCGCTGACCCGGGCCTCGCTGGCCAGGTCGAGGTTGGCGGTGGCCTCGTCGAGCAGGAGGATCTTCGGGTCCACCACCTGGGCTCGGGCCAGGGCCAGGAGCTGGCGCTGGCCGGCCGAGAGCGACCGGCCCTGCTCGCCGACCACGTGCAGGTAGCCCCCCGGCAGCCCGGCGATGACCTCGTGGGCGCCGACGGAACGGGCCGCCGCCTCGACATCGGCGTCGGTGGCATCGGGCCGGCCGTAGGCCAGGTTGTCCCGGATGGTCCCCGCGAACAGGAACGCCTCCTGGGGGACGACGCCGAGCTGGCGGCGGTACTCGCCCAGGTCCAGCTGGCGGATGTCGGTGCCATCGATCAGGACCTCGCCCGCGGTCACGTCGTAGTAGCGGGCCACCAGCTTCTCCAGCGTGGACTTGCCGGCGCCGGTCTCGCCCACGATGGCGACGGTCTCGCCGGGCTCGATGGCCAGGTCCACCCCGTGCAGCACCTCGATGCCGGTGGACGCGTAGGCGAAGCGCACGTCGCGCAGCTCGATGCGGCCGGTGAGCTCGCCGGGGTGGACCGGGTCGTCAGCCTCAGGGATGGACGACGGCTCGCTCAGCACCTCGCCGATGCGCGAGAGCGCCACCCGGGCCTGCTGGTAGGTGTCGAAGAACTGGGACAGCTGCTGGATGGGGGAGAAGAACAGGTCCAGGTAGAGGACGAACGCGATGAGTGTGCCGGTGGCGAGGGTGCCGTCGCGGACCATGGCCGCCCCGCCCGCCAGGACGATGGCGCCGGCCACGCCGGACAGGAACTCCACGAACGGGAAGTAGATGGCCACCAGCTGCTGAGCCCGCAGCCGAGCGCCGAGGTACTCCCGGGACCGGCCGGCGAAGCGCCGGGTGTTCTGGTCCTCCCGGGTGAAGGCCTGGGCGACCCGGACGTCGGTGAGGCTCTCCTGGAAGTCCGCGTTGACCACGGCCACCTTGTCTCGCGCCTCGTCGTAGGCCTTGCCGGATCGGCGCCGGAACCAGACGGTGGCGGCCACCAGCGGCGGGAGCACGATCATGGCCAGCAGCGCCAGGCGCCAGTCCATGACCACCAGGGCCACGCCGACGCCGACGCAGGTGAGCAGGGCCACCAGCGCGGTGACCAGCCCGGTCTGGAGCAGCTGGGTGAGGGCCTCGATGTCCGAGGTCATGCGGGTCATGATCCGCCCGCCCATCTCCCGGTCGTAGTAGTCGAGGCCGAGCCGCTGCAGGTGCGAGAACACCTTCACCCGCAGCGACCAGAGCGAGCGCTCGGCGGTCCGGCCGGTGATGAACGTCTCGAAGGTCATCACGAAGAAGTCGACGGTGACCACGGCGAGGTAGGCGAGGCTGGCGATCCAGACCGCCCGCATGCTCTGCGGGTCCGCGTCGATGCCGGCATCGATGCCGTGGCGGATGAGCAGCGGCCCGGCGAGCGAGGCGAGCGCGTCGAGAGCGACGAGGCCGAACCCGAACGCCAGCTGGCGGCGCCACGGCCGGATGAACCGGCCGAACCGGAACGAGGGGTCTTCGGCCCGGGCGTCGTCGAGCGGCTGATCGGGCTGGTCGGTGGCCGGGCGGAGGGCGTCGACGCGCGCCAGCAGC
>CALANQ010000349.1 GCA_937926025.1 uncultured Acidimicrobiales bacterium | reverse complement strand
CGGCACGGCGGTACGGGCGACGCCGATGACGACCCCGCCACCGGCCGCGATCTCGTCGACGAGCGCCCGCCCGAGACCTCGGAACGTGACCGTGACCAGCGGGTTGATCATTCCGTCGACCCGTGCCGCCACTTGGGCGCCCGGATGCTCAGCAGGGCAGCGACGGTTCGAAGACGAACTCCTGGCTCAACGGCTGCGTCGAACCGCACACGCTGATGGTCAGGTCCGAGCCCGGCGCCACGGATGCCTGGCCTTCGAGGGTCGACGGGTCGTCCATGACGCCGATGCCGGCAAAGGTCCCCGCCTCGGGATCGGCGCTGCGGAGGCTGAGGAACCCGGTGCCCGCGGTGAAGCGGATGGTGCCGGCCTCCTCCATCTGGAAGGCCATCGAGGTGCCACCCGCCCGGGAGAAGTACCAGCCGTCCAGCGACACCCGGGTGTCGCCGCTGCCCCAGGTGCCCTGGATGGTCACCGAGACGATCGTCTCGTCCGATCCGGCGTCGATGAACAGGGTCGGCTCATCGAGCTCCTCGGGCTGCTCGCCCGACACCAGCCCGGCGAGGGCGCCCTTCACGTCGCCGGCGTCCACCGGGGTCACCGGGAAGGTGAGGGTGGCGCCCGATGCCTCGGGCGTCCCCAGCTCGTAGACGGTGGTGGTCAGCCCGCTCGCGCTCCGCGTCACCAGGGCCGCGTTGGGCGGGTCGTCGGCGAAGCCGAGCTTCGACCACCCGTCCACCACCGCTTCGAGGTCCTCGGTGGCCTCCGTGCGATCCGGTCGATCGGCGAACGCCGTCACCTGCGCGTCGACTCCCGTCAGTTCGAGGGTGTCGTCGCCCAGGCTGCCGCCCGACGCCGTCAGCACGAACAGGTCGCCCTCCGACTCCGGGGTGCCGGCGGCCGACGCCACGGTCGTGGTGGTGGAGCCGTCGGCGGCGGCTTCGTCGCCCCCTGATGAGCCGCACCCGACCAACCCGAGACCGAGCCCCAGGACCGCCACGACCCCGACCATCCCACGCATCCCTCGCATTCGCCGACGCTACCTCTGGTTCGACCCCGCGACCGCGGCGCCGACGAGTCTGCTGATCGACGGAACCGCAAGGTGGTGGGTGGACCCCTCCATCGTGCGTCCGCTGCGCTCGACGGAATCGCGGGGTAGGAAGGGAGCGCGCCGCAGATTCCGACGGCGGGGTTGTTGCTTCCATCGCACCAGAAGGGTTCGACCATGTCGACGACGGGTCCGAAGCTGACCGAGGGCTACATCCGGACGATCGCGGCCACCGCGTACGCCTGGGGGTGGCCGTTGGTGAACATGCACAACCGGCGCTTGGCGTTCTCGCAGGTGCCCGAGCCGGGCGTGATGGGCGGGGTGATGCCGTGCGGGCCGCTGAACGAAATCGGGATGCTCACCGACTACATCACCCCGGAGGAGCGGTTCGTCGCCTGTCCGAACCAGGACGTCGCCTACGGGTTCGGGATCCTGTCGCTCGATCTCGAGCCGGCGGTGGTGCAGGTGCCCGACATCGGGGACCGGTTCTGGGTGTACCAGATCGCCGATCAGCGCACCGACGCCTTCGGCGGCCTCGGCCAGCAGTACGGCACCCAGCCAGGACACCACCTCGTGGTGGGCCCGGAGTGGGACGGCGAGGTGCCGGAGGGGATCGTGTCGGTGAGCCGGGCGACGACGGACCTCGCG
>CALANQ010000348.1 GCA_937926025.1 uncultured Acidimicrobiales bacterium | reverse complement strand
CACCGCCGGTCCGAGTCGATCAGGGTGATCACCGCGAACTGCGAGCCGGCGACGAACGTGGCCAGCCGGGTGATGGCCTCGAGGTCCGGTTGGGTAGGTTGCGACCCATGGCTGAACCGGCGCTCCCGAAGCTCTACTCCGGCAAGGTCCGGGACATCTACGACGCAGGCGACGACCGCCTGCTCATGGTCACGTCGGACCGGTTCTCCGCCTTCGACGTGGTGCTGGCCGAGCCCATCACCGACAAGGGCCGGGTGCTCACGGCCATGTCGGCGTTCTGGTTCGAGAAGTTCGCCCACCTCATCCCCGGCCACCTCATCGCCACCTCCGGCCCCGAGCTCGAAGCCCTGGGGATCGCCGATGACGACCCCGACCTCGCCGGCCGCACGATGCTCACCCGCAAGGCCGAGATGCTGCCGGTCGAGTGCATCGTGCGGGGCTACATCACCGGGTCGGCATGGAAGGAGTACCGCGCCTCCGGGACGATGAACGAGGCGCCGCTGCCCGCCGGGCTCCAGGAGTCCGACCGCCTCCCCGAACCGGTGTTCACCCCGTCCACCAAGGCGGAGCTCGGCGACCACGACGAGAACATCAGCTTCGACAAGGCCGTCGACATCCTCGGCGCCGAGCTGGCCGAGCAGGTGCGCGACGTGTCGCTGCGCATCTACCGCGAAGGCGCCGACTGGGCTGCGGAGCGGGGCATCATCCTGGCCGACACCAAGTTCGAGCTCGGCCTCCTCGACGGGGAGCTCATCCTCTGCGACGAGGTCCTCACCCCGGACTCCTCCCGCTTCTGGCCCGCCGACCAGTGGGTGCCGGGCACCACCCCGCCCTCGTTCGACAAGCAGCCCGTGCGGGACTACCTCGACAGCCTCGACTGGGACAAGACCCCGCCCCCGCCGCCGCTCGGCGACGACATCGTCGCCGCCACCCGGGCCCGCTACGTCGAGGCCTACGAGCGCATCACGGGCCTGTCCTTCGCCGACTGGCCCGGCGTTCGGTAGTCCTCGTCACTCGTTCGCTGGCGCTCACTCCGTTCCTCGGAGTTCGATCGACGGGCTGACGCCCGGCTGCCTTCGCTCGGACGCACGACTTCGTCGCACGTCCTCGGCCGAGGGGGCTCCGCAAGCTCTGCCCCCTCGGGCTCCCCCGGGCTCGCTTCGCTCGGGACCCCTTCCTCGCGCTGGTGCCTTTCGTCGGTCCGGGGGTTCTCGGCTCGCTTCGCTCGGGACCCCCTCCTCGCGCTGGTGGACACGGCTCTTCGGGGGAGTTCGGGGCCCCTTTGTCTGGAGGGGTGGTGTTCTGGGGTTCTTGGGGGATGTGGGATGATCGGGGGATGCTGTTCTCGGTGCTCGTTGAGGTGTCGCTTCGGGAAGGGGTGGCCGACCCGCAGGGGGCCACGATCGAGCGGTCGCTGCCGCACCTGGGGTTCGACGGCGTGCGCGAGGTGCGGGTGGGCAAGTCCATCCGCTTCGACCTCGAAGCCGCCGACGAGGCCGCCGCCCGAGCCGAGGTCGCCGACCTCTGCCAGCGCTTCCTCACCAACCCGGTGATCGAAGACTCGGTGATCACCGTCACCGAAGGCGCCTCGGCCTGATGGCGGCCCGCGTCGGGGTGGTCCAGTTCCCCGGGTCCAACTGCGAGCTCGACGCCCTCGAGGCCGTCCGCATGCTGGGCGGCGAAGCAGAGATCCTCTGGCACGGCGACGACACGGTCAACGGGGTCGATGCCGTCATCGTCCCCGGTGGGTTCGCCCACGGTGACTACCTCCGTCCGGGTGCCATCGCCCGGTTCTCCCCGGTGATGTCCGCGGTCATGGAGTTCGCGGAATCCGGTGGGCCCGTGGTCGGCATCTGCAACGGCTTCCAGGTGCTCACCGAAGCCGGGATGCTGCCCGGTGCGCTCCAGAAGAACCGGGGCCTGAAGTTCCTCTGCACCACGGTGGAGCTGCGGGTCGAATCCACCCGATCGGCGCTCACCAGCGAGGCCTCGCTCGGCGATGTGCTGCGGGTTCCGATCAACCACTTCGAGGGGAACTTCACCTGTTCTCCCGAGACGCTGGCCGACCTGCAGGCCAACGATCAGATCGTGCTCCGCTACGTCGACAACCCCAATGGGTCCGTGGACGACATCGCCGGCATCTGCAATGCCGGCCGCAACGTCGTCGGGCTTATGCCCCACCCGGAACGGGCCATCAGCCCGCTGCTCGGCTCCGAGGACGGGGTGCCGCTGCTGCGGTCGCTGCTGCTCCAGGCGGGCGCGTCGGCCTGACGCCGGACGCGCCACGGCGCCGGCCCGGAGGCCGACGCCGTGGTCAGGAACGGTGGGAAGCGGTCAGGAGGCGCGGCTGATGCCGGCCGCCCGCAAGACCGCGGGGGTGACGCCGACCGAGCGGAAGGCGCTGTAGCTGATGCCCTTGCGCGACGCGTACGCCGCAGCCGAGGCGATGAAGTCCTTCTCCAGCGCAGCCAGGTCGACGGTGGTCTCCCCGGCTTGGAGCTCGGCTTCGAGGTCGAGCTGCTCCTGGGTGAGCTGCAGGCGCTTCAACGGATCGGCCGACGGAAGCTCCGCCGTGATCTTGTCGAGGCGCTTCTGCACCGATTCCGGGGTGCGCTTGCGACCCCGCTTCGGCTTGTTGGCTTCCAGAGCTTCCAGGTAGAGCCGGACGGCTCGCCCCTGTGAGCGGCCCTCCGCCAGGGCTGCCTTGTGCTCATCGGACATGGTTCGTGTCTTCTTCTTGGCGGGCATGGAGCCAGAGAACCACGAACCTGATCCGACCACAAGTCGGCCAGGCGATTTGGCCAATCTGTCTCACGCCATTTCGCAAATTCCGCTGACTGATATTGCTCTCAGCAGATCGGCCATCGACGGTGCATCACCGTGAATACCCGTTGATCTCCGTCGCCTTGACCGAGGCCCACGCCGGGGAGCCCACCTGCAGGCCGAGGGCCGCGAGCGAGGGGGCCGTGATCTCCGCCACCAGCGGCAGGTCGCCGTCGAGGCGGAGCCGGACCCGTTCGCCCGCCGGCTCGATGTCGGTGACGGTCATCGGCCAGCGGTTGCGCGCGCTGCCCTCCGGTTCGGACACGTGGACCGTGATGGCGCTGGGCGCGATGGTGGCGAACACCTCGCCCTCGAGGGGCTCGGCCAGGTGCAGCACGGCGGGCCCGGAGCGCAGCTCGGTGCCGCGGGCCGTCCCCCGGACCAGGTTCGTGCCGAGGAGGTCGGCCACGTGGCGGCTCCGCGGTCGGGAGGTCACCTCGCCGAGCGAGCCGGCCTGGGCCACCGTCCCGTGCTCGATGACCACCACGTCGTCGGCGAGGGTGAGCGCGTCGATCGGGTCGTGGGTGACCACCACGGCGGAGCCCGTGAACTCGTCGAGCGTGCGCCGCAGCTCCCGGCGGGTCTCGCCTCGCACCGACGGATCGAGTGCGGCGAGGGGCTCGTCCAGCAGCAGCAGCCGGGGCTCGGTGACCAGCGCCCGCAGGAGGGCGACGCGCTGGGCCTGGCCGCCCGAGAGGGTGGTGGCCCGAGCGCCGGCCTGGGCGGCCAGCCCTCGCCGGGCCAGCAGGTCGTCGGCCTGCTGGCGGGCGTCCCGGCGGCTGCGGCCCCGGGCGCGGAGGCCGAACGCCACGTTGTCCCGCGCCGTCAGGTGGGGGAACAGGAGGAGGTCCTGGTGGACCATGGCGATGCGGCGGCGCTCGGGTACCACGAAGGTGCCGGCGGCCGGGTGGTCGAGGACGTCGTCGTCGAGCACGATGCGCCCGCCGTCGAGCGGCCGGATGCCCTGGAGGCACCGCAGCGTGGTGGTCTTGCCGGCCCCGTTGGGGCCGATGACCGCCAGCACGCGCCCGCGCTCGGCGGTGAGGGCCACGTCGAGGGCGAACCCGTCGAGGTCCACCTGGACCTGGGCGTCGAGGGTCACGGCCGTCCCCCTCCCAGCCAGCGGTCGCGCAGCCCGATCAGCACCGCGAAGGAGACCAGGAGGAGCACCAGGCTGAGGGCGATGGCCCCCGAGGGGTCGGACTCGAGCTGGAGGTAGATCGACAGCGGCAGGGTCCGGGTCCGTCCGGCGATGTTGCCGGCGAAGGTGATGGTGGCGCCGAACTCGCCCAGCGCCCGGGCCCAGCTCAAGATGGCGCCGGCGACGACCGCGGGCGCGATGAGGGGGAGCGTGACCCGGCGGAACACCTGGGGCGGCGTGGCGCCCAGCCCGGCGGCCACCTGCTCGTAGCGGGGGTCGAGGCTGCGCAGCGCGGCCTCCACCGTGATCACGAAGAACGGCATGGCCACGAACGCCTCGGCCAGGACCACGCCGGCGGGGGAGAACGTGAGCTGGATGCCGAAGGTGTCGAACAGCCACGACCCGATCGGTGAGCGGCGGCTGAACGCGGAGAGCAGGGCGACGCCGCCCACCACGGGCGGCAGCACCATCGGCAGCAGGACCAGGGCTCGCAGGGCGGCCCGCCCGGGGATGTCGGTCCGGGCCAGGACCCACGCCAGCGGGAGGCCGAGCACGACCGCCAGGGCGGTGGCGGCCAGCGACGTGGTGAGCGACAGCCGCATGGCCTCGGTGGCGCCCGGGGTGCGGAGGTCGTCGAGCAGGTGGGCCCAGTCGGCCCGCTGCACCAGCCCGATCAGAGGCAGGGCGAACAGCAGGAGGGCGGCGGTGGCGGCGACCAGCACCAGGGCGGGCGGCCGCCGCCGGCGCACGCTCATGCGGGAGGCAGGAAGCCCCGCTCCTCCAAGATGGCCTGCCCATCGTCGGAGGCCACGTAGTCCACGAACGCCGAGGCCAGCGCCGCGTCCCGGGTGTCGGTGAGCACGGCGACAGGGTAGGTGGCGACCACGTTGTCGTCGGCGGGGATCTCCACGGCGTCGACGGCGTCGCCGGCGGCGAGGGCGTCGGTCACGTAGACGATGCCGGCCACGGCGTCACCCTCGGAGACGGCGGCCAGGGTGGCCTTGGCGTTCTGGCCGCGGGTGACGGACCCCTCGGGGATGGTGACGTCGGCGTTGGCCAGGGCCTCGCCGGCGAACTTCCCGCAGGGGACGTCCTCGCCGCACAGCGAGATCACGCCGGCGTCGGGCAGGTCGGCGAGGGACCCGATGCCCTCGGGGTTGCCGGGCTTGGTGACGATGACCAGCTGGTTGCGGGCGAAGACCGTGGGGTCGCCCTTCACGAGGTCGGCGTCGGTGAGCTTCTCCATGTTCTTCTCGTCGGCGGAGGCGAACACGTCGACGGGGGCGCCGTCGAGGATCTGCTGCGAGAGGGTGCCCGACGAGTCGAACGTGAACGTGACGGTGGTGCCGGGGTGCTCCGCTTCGAACGCCTTCCCCATGTCGGTGAACGACTCGGTGAGCGAGGCGGCGGCGGACACGGTGATCTCGCCTTCGAGCGGGGCCTCGGTGGTGGCGGATCCGTCCGCCGCCGGTGCCTTCGTGGTGGCCGTGCCGTCGGAGCCGGCGCTGCTCCCGCACGCGGCCACGAGGAGGGTGAGGGTGGCCAGGACGATGGCGAGCAGGTGGCGGTGGCGCATGAGGACTCCGTGGTGCGAGGAACCGGAGTAGATTACCTCGCAGATTCGAGTGAATTCGCAACAAACACGAAAGCCTGCCGGGTTTCGTAGCATGCGGCGCATGGCGAAGCCCGGCCCCCATCACCCCCTCCGCATCGGGCAGGCGGCCGACCTGCTCGGGGTCAGCCCCGACACGGTGCGCCGGCTCGTGGACAGCGGCGAGGTCGACGGCGGCCGGTCCGACGGCGGCCAGCGCCACGTCGACGGCGTCAGCCTGGCCGCCTACCTCGTGGAGCACGCCGATGTGCCCCGAGGCGGCTCCGCGCCCACCCGCAGCGCCCGCAACCGCTTCACCGGCTTGGTCACCAAGGTCCGCGTCGACGGCCTCGTCGCCCAGGTGGAGCTCCAGGCCGGCCCCCACCGGATCGTGTCGCTCATCACCGCCGAGTCCGTGGCCGAGCTCGGGCTCGAGCCCGGGATGGTGGCCACGGCCAGCGTGAAGGCCACGTCGGTGGTGGTGGAGGTGCCCGAGGCCCGGGCGGGTGCCGAGGCGCCCGGCGCGGGCCGGTAGCCTCACGGCGTGACCGACGCCGACGCCACGCCGATCCACATCGCCCTCGGGCTGACTGATTCGGAGCTCGGCGACATCGTCGAGATCCTCGGGCGGGAGCCCAACCGCCTCGAGCTGTCGATGTACTCGGTGATGTGGTCCGAGCACTGCTCGTACAAGTCGTCGCGGGTCCACCTCAAGCGCCTGCCCACCACGGGCGAAGGGGTGCTGGTCGGCCCGGGCGAGAACGCCGGCGTCATGGACGTGGGCGACGGCATCGCCGCCGCCATCCGCATCGAGAGCCACAACCACCCCAGCTACATCGAGCCGTACCAGGGTGCGGCCACCGGCGCCGGCGGCATCCTGCGCGACGTCTTCACCATGGGCGCCCGCCCCATCGCCCTCATGGACCCGCTGCGGTTCGGGCCCCTCGACGACGCCCGCAGCCGCTGGGTGGCCGAAGGCGTGGTCTCGGGCATCTCCGGCTACGGCAACTCGGTGGGCGTGCCCACCGTGGGCGGCGAGGTCATCTTCGACGCTTGCTACCAGGGGAACCCGCTGGTCAACGTGCTGTGCCTCGGCATCCTGCCGGTCGACCGGCTGGTGCTGGCCAAGGCCACCGGTGCCGGCAACCTCGCCGTGCTGCTGGGCTCGTCCACGGGCCGCGACGGCATCGGCGGCGTGAGCGTCCTGGCGTCCGCCGGGTTCGACGAGGGCAGCGAGGACAAGCGCCCGGCCGTCCAGGTGGGTGACCCGTTCGAGGAGAAGCGCCTCATCGAGGCATGCCTCGCGCTGCTCGACGCCGGCCTGGTGGTCGGCATCCAGGACCTCGGCGGCGCCGGGCTCACGTGCGCCGCCAGCGAGACCGCGGCCAACGGGAAGATGGGCATGGACTTCGACGTGTCCGCCGTGCCCCGGCGCGAGGACGGCATGGAGCCGTTCGAGGTGATGACCTCGGAGTCCCAGGAGCGCATGCTCGCCATCGTCACCCCCGAGGGGCTCGACGAGGTCATGCGGCTGTGCGAGCGGTGGGAGGTGCAGGCCACCGTGGTGGGCCGGGTCACCGAGCCGGTCGACGGCGTGGGCAAGCTGCGCATCGTCGACGGCTTCGGCGGCGAGGTCCTGGCCGACGTGCCCGCCAGCAGCCTCCACGACGCCGCCCCGCTGTACCACCGGCCGATGGCCGAGCCCGCCGACCGGGCCGAGCGGGCCGCCCAGCAGCCTCCGGCGCCGGCCGACCCCGCCGCCGCCCTGCTGGACCTGCTCTACGACACCACGTGGGTGTCCTCGCAGTACGACCACCAGCTCTTCCTCAACACGGTGGAGGGGCCCGGCGGCGACGCCGTCGTCCTGCGCCTCAAGCACCCCACCACCGGCGAGGACACCGGGCGGGGCCTGGCCATCACCACCGACGGCAACCACCGCTGGTGCGCCGTCGATCCCCGTCAGGGCACGGCGCTCACCGTCGCCGAGTCCGTGCTCAACCTGGCGTGCGTCGGGGCCCGGCCCATCGCGGTGGTCAACTGCCTCAACTTCGGCAACCCCGAGCACCCCGAGGTCATGTGGCAGCTGTCGGAGGCCGTCGACGGCATGGCCGAGGCGTGCGCCGCATTCGGCCTGCCGGTCATCGGCGGCAACGTCAGCCTCTACAACGAGTCCCGGGGCACCAACATCGACCCGACGCCCGTCATCGGGCTGCTCGGCGTGGTGGACCAGCTGGACCGGCGTCCCCCGGGCGTGACCATGGCCGACGGCGACGCACTGGTCCTCCTGGGCGACGACCTGAGCGACCCGGCCCCCTCCCTCGCCGGCTCCTCGGTGGCATGGGCCGCAGGCCAGCGCGGCGGCAGCCTGCCGCCGTTCGACGGACCGGCCCACACCCGCGTGGCCGACCTCGTCCGCGAGCTGGTGGCCGAGGGTGCGCTGAGCGGCGTCCACGACGCCTCCTCGGGAGGCCTGGGCGTCGCCCTCGCCGAGCTGACCTGCCGGACGGGCCGGGGCCTGCGCGTCGACGCGGCGGTGACCACCGCCCAGCTGTTCAGCGAGTCGGCCTCGCGGGTGGTCGCCGCCGTGGCTGCGGACCAGGCCGATGCGCTGGTCGACCGGGCCGGCGCGGTCGGGGTGCCGGCGGTGCGGCTGGGCACGGCGGGGGGCGACCGGGTGGTCATCGCCGACCTGGTGGACCTGGCCGCGGACGACGTGGTCGCCACCTGGCGCGACCGCCTGCCCACGGCGCTCGGCGCCGGCACCACCCAGGCCTGATCCGGCCGGGGCTCCGGCCGGGTGCGCTGCGCCCGATGTGACGCCAACCTGCAACGGAACCGAAATGCACGCAGGGTGCTGGGTATGGCACGCTGTGCGCGTTCGGCGGATCTCGGCTGCGCACCCTCCGGGGCGCGGGCACCGGCGTACACCTCCGGTTCCTGTCGAAAGCTCCCCGCCCGTGCGCCGTTCCATCCGCCTCTCGCTCGTCGCCGCCGTCGCCGGCCTCGTGGTCCCCGTGGCCGCCAGCCAGACCGCGGTGTCGGCCATCGACCAGGACCTGGTGCTGTCGACCACCTCCGGCGAGCCCGGCACCCAGGTCGAGGTCACGTCGGCCAGCTGCAACACCGGTGACGACGGCGAGAGCTACGGCTACCTGTGGGTCCGGCTGGTGACGGGCACCGCGCCCGCCGAGGTGCTGGCGGGCAGCGCGATCGGCGCCGCCGACGAGCCGGCCCGGCTGGTGGTCCCGGACTGGATCGATCCCGACGCACCCGCCGCCATCGAGGCGGCGTGCGTCCAGGCGACCTACTCGGACGACTTCGACGAGCTGCCCACCCTCGAGCGGGAGTGGTACGACCCGATCCCGTTCGATGTGCTGCCGGGCGCCGGCGCACCGGTCCAGACCCAGACCTACAGCCGCACGTCGCTCCTGGCCGGCCAGGCCTTCTCCGTGGCCGCCTCGGGGTGCTTCCTCGACAACCCCGACACCGCGTACGTCGATGTGCTGGCCGGCAGCGACCTCGCGCTCCGTTCCATCGAGGGGATCGGGGTCGGCAGCGGTGGCGAGGTGGAGGACGGCAGCTTCGACATCCCGACCGCGCTCGTCAACGGCCGCGTCTCGATCCGGGTGTCCGAGGACTCCGACGGCAACGTCGGCGTCGACATCGAGGAGCTCCCCACCGACCTGCCGCCCGGCACGTACACCGCCGTCGCCTCGTGCTCCGACGGAGACACCACCCTCCTGTTCGAGCCGCAGCTGATCGAGATCACCGGCGCGGCACCGATGGACGACGTCGACCTCGTCGCCCAGCCCGACTCCCGCAGCACCACCTTCGCCGGAGGGTCGTGCACCGCCGGCGAGGTCCAGGCCTGGATGTACGCCGAGGACCTGGACCTGGTGTGGGGCGAGGGCGATGCCTCCCGATCCGGCTCGGGCCGGATCGTCAGCCCCACCGGGCTCACCGTCTCGCCCCGGGGCTCCGCCCCGTTCGGGGCCCCTGGCGCCGCCCGCGTCCTGGGCAGCGAGCCCGTCGACCTGGTGATCACCCCGAAGGCCGACGGCTCGTGGTCCTCCACCGACGACACGGCCTACGACCACGCGCTGGTCGGCGGGTTCGCCGTCTGCGGCGACCCCCTCGCCGACGGGTTCATCTACGACGACCAGGCCGTCGAGGTGCAGGTCGAACCGGTCGACACCACCACCTCCACGGCCGTGCCCACCACCGCGCCGGCCCCCGCCCCCGCCAACGCTGTCGCCGGCACCCCGACCTACGCCGGCTAGCGCCGGACCACCCCACCCAACACCGCAGGAACCACCATGAACCGACGTCGCATCGCCATCGTCCTCGCCCTCGGCCTCGCCGCCCCGTTCGCGCTCACGGCTCACGCCGCCGGCGCGCTGGAGCAGGATCTGGTGGCCACGCCCACCTCCGGGCCGGTGGGCACCACCATCACCCTCACGTCCGCCACGTGCGTCGGCACCGGCGACGACGAGGTCGGCATGGAGGCCGCCCTGTACGTGGGCACCGCCCCCGACCAGCAGATCGCGGCCAGCACCTTCGGCGAGGGGTCGGTCGAGCTGACCGTGCCCGACTGGGTCGACCCCGACCAGCCCGCCGTCATCGAGGCCAGCTGCTTCACCTTCGACCCCGAGACGGGTGACGACGACTCCATCGACTACGACCCCATCCCGTTCGACGTCGAGCCCGGCGGCGGCACCCCGGTCCAGGTCCGCTCCTTCAGCCGGACGGAGCTCCTGGCCGGTCAGGGCCTCGGCATCACCGGCTCCTGCGGCCCGGCCTTCCCCAACGGGTTCGTCCAGGCGTTCCTCGCCAGCGGAACCGACCAGACGGCCCAGGACTACAGCACCATCGCCGGCTACGACTTCGGCCTGACCGAGGCCGACGGCTCCTTCGAGATGAGCCTCATCGCCAGCAACGCCGCCGTGTACCTGAACGCATCGTTCGACGAGAACGACGACCTGGTGGACATCAGCACCGAGGAGATGCCCCTCGACGTGCCGCCCGGCGACTACACGCTGTACGTGGCCTGCGCCGGCGAGAGCCAGTCGGTCCAGTACCTCCAGCCCGGCACCGTCACCATCACCGGTGCGGCCCCCACCGACGGCATCGACCTCACCGTCGATGGCAACACCCGCAACATCACGCTGGCCGGCACCTGCGACCAGGGCGACGTGACCGGTGGGTTCGAGGCCACGTCGCTGCAGGAGTTCGTCGGCCAGTTCGACGCCGCTCCCGACGCCCGCCCCGGTCAGGAGGGCCTCCTGGCCGAGGTGCCCCGGAAGGCCAACGGCGTGCTGGCCGGTCACCCGCTGCCCGCCTCGGCGGTGCGGGGCCCCGGCGGCTCGCTGCGGGCCCTCGTGGACGACGGCTACAGCGAGTTCGCCACGCAGCCGGGCGCCGACGGTGCCTGGTCGGCCGGCGACACCGTCGGGTTCGACCAGGGCCTCGCGGTGGGCATCGCCTACTGCGGCGATCCGCTGGGCGACGGCTACTTCTACGACCCGCAGGGCGTCGAGGTGGACGTCGAGGACACGACCACCACCACCGTGACCGTCCCGCCCACCACGCCCCCGGCCCCGCCGGCCAACGCGGTGGCGGGTCGGCCCACCTACGCCGGCTGACCACCCCATCGCCCAAGATGGGGCGGTGACCACGCTGATCCTCGCCTCGGGCTCGCCCCGCCGCCGGCTCCTGCTCGGCGCGCTGGGCCTGCCCTTCGCGGTCCGACCCGCCGACGTCGACGAGACGCCGCAGCCCGGCGAGGACGCCTCGGAGCTCGTCCGCCGGCTGGCGGTGGCCAAGGCCGAGGCGGGCGTGGCCGCCGCCCCCGAGCGGCCGATCGTGGTGCTGGCGGCCGACACCCTCGTGTCGGTGGACGGCGAGGTCTTGGGCAAGCCGGTCGACGAGGCCGACGCCGCCCGCATGCTGCGGCTGCTCTCGGGCAGCCGACACCAGGTCCTCACCGGCGTGGCCGTGGCCTCGGCCGACGACGGCCCGGCCCGCCTCGACGTGGAGGTCGAGACCACCCACGTGCACATGGCGACCTGGACCGACCAGCAGATCGCGGACTACGTGGCGTCCGGCGAGCCCATGGACAAGGCCGGT
>CALANQ010000347.1 GCA_937926025.1 uncultured Acidimicrobiales bacterium | reverse complement strand
CGGGCACCGGACCCTCACCCGCTTCGTCCAGGAACGGATCACGAACCTGGCCGTGGACGCCACCTACGTGTGGGATCCGGCCCGCCACGCCCGCCCCGCCGCGAGCTGACCGCCGCGCCCGGAGATCCTCGCTCCGCTGGCGGAGACCCGGGTCAGGGGGCCGAGGTGGCGAGCTGGTCGACGGCGGCGGTGAGGCGCATCATCTCGCGGGCGACCATCGGGCCGGCGTTCTGGTTCTGGCCGGTGACCAGGTTCCCGTCGACCACCCAGTGGTTGGCGAACGGGTCGCGGAAGCGCGTGGACGACTCGAAGCGGGCGCCTCGGCGGCGGAGCTCGGTCTCGGGGTGGAACGGCGTCGACTCGATCTTCAGCTCGCGGACCTGCTTGTCGGTGACCGAGGTGAGCCGCCGACCCTGCACGAACGGGGTGCCGTCCGGGTTGGTGGCACCGACGAGTCCGAGCGGTCCGTGGCAGACGCCGCCGATCACCCGGCCGAGCGCCGCCGCCTCGGAGATGGCGGCCGCCAGCGGCTCGGAGGTGGCGAAGTCGAACGCAGCGCCCCACCCGCCGGCCAGGTACACCAGGTCGTAGCTGTCGATGTCCAGCGAACCGACCGCCGGTGTGCGCGCCAGACGGGCCCGCAGCGACCGATCGGCCAGGAGGCGGTCGTCCGAGGGGCAGCGCAGCACCGGCTTCAGCGACTGCGGGTCGATGGGGACGACACCGCCCGCCGGGCTGGCCACGTCGACCGCCATCCCGGCGTCGGCGAACAGGTAGTACGGCACCGTCAGCTCCGAGCTGAAGACGCCCGTCCGCTTGCCGGGCGCCAGCTCCGAGTGGTTGGTGGCGATGCACAGCGCACGGCAGCCCGCCAGCCGGAACGTGGCGGCATCGGGATCCTCGGGGTGCATGCCGACCGAGCGGAGGATCGAGCGCAGGGCGAGGGCGGGAAGCGGGGGCGAGTCCGACATGGGTGCTCCGTTGGGGTCAGGCCCAGCCGCCGGCGTAGGCGACGAACTGGCCGGTGGTGAAGCCGCTGGTGCCGTCGAGGAAGGCCATGGCGAACGAGGCGAACTCGTCCACCTGGCCGAAGCGGCGCATCGGCACCTGCTTCTCGAACACGGCCCGGACCTCGGGGTCGTCGGTGCCGGCGGCGGCGTGGAACTCGGGGAAGTCGATGTAGTTGGTGCCCAGCGCGTTGACCTGGACACCGGAACGGGCCACCTCGCCGGCGACGTTGCGGGTGAGCATCGTGGCCCCCGCCCGGACCGACGAGTACAACGATGCCCCCTTGGTGGGGCGGGCGCCCGCCGCGCTGGGGATGACCACGATCTGGCCGCTGCGAGCCTCGACCATCGGCGGCGTGACCGCCTTCAGGAAGTTGTACGGCGCTTCCAAGCAGCCCACCACCAGCTCGCGCAGCTGGTCGATGGTGGAGTCGAGGAAGGAGCCGGGGATGATCTGGCCGCTGAACGCCACCGCGGCGTCGAGCTTCCCGAAGCGGCTCAGCGCCGCATCGACCAGAGCCGGGGCCGACTCCGGGCGGGCCAGGTTGCGGGCACCGGTGACCACCTCGACCGCGGCCCCCAGGTCGGAGAGCTCGTCGACCAGCCCGTCGGCCGGGTCGCCGAGGACGAGGTCGTGGCCTCGCTGGGCGAACTGCCGGGCCAGCGCCGGGCCCACGTAGTGACCGGCGTCGGCGACCAGCGCCACCCGGCGCCCCTCGGCGCTCACCGGAGCTCCCGGACCGGCTCGGCGGCGGGTCGGGGCGTGTACGGCCACGGTTCGTTCCGCTGCGGCACGGCGGCCATGCGCTCCAGGACCAGCCGTTCCTGGAGGTGGGCGAGGACGGCGGCGGCGCTGCCGTCCCGCCAGCGGTTGACGGCCTCGATGGGGTCGTCGTCCAGGTCGTAGAGCTCCCACTCGTCGGCCAGCGGCGTGGTCCGGTACAGGTCGCCGCCGGGACCGTCGGCGGCGAGGTGGCGCACCCCGGGCTCGGTCCACGTGTCGGGGTCGTCGAAGGTGCGGACCAGCTTCCAGAGGTGGCCGGCACCGCCAGCTGCGTCGGCCTCGGGCACGTGGGCGACCACGCCCTCGAAGTTGGATCCGACGTGGGCCGGGACCTGGATGCGCAGCGGCAGCGGCGGGTTGTGGTTGCGCCCGAGCCGGTGGGCCAGGGCCGACGCACCGCTGTCGCCCTCGAGCATGTTGTCGCGGGTCTGGAGGTAGACGGCTCGGTTGCCGCCGTCGCTCTCGCCCTCGTCCACCAACGGGAGGAGGCTCCGACCGGGAAGCGGGTGGACCTCGGTGAAGTCCGCCCGGAGCTGCTCGGCCACGGCTTCCTCGTCGATGCCGGCCGCCGCCAGGAGGGTGGGCACGATGTCGACGTGCGATGTGGGCGTGCGGCGCACCACCGCCGGCGCCGTGGCCCCCTCGCCGATGCGGGCGATCAGGAACGGCACGCGGGTGGCCTCGTCGTACAGGTTGAACCACTTCTGGTGCAGGCCGCCGTGCGCTCCCAGCAGGTCGCCGTGATCGGCGCTGCGCACCAGGACGGCGTCGGTGGAGCCGCCCTCGGTGACAGCCCGGCGGACCCGGTCGATGGGGCCGTCGACCTCGGCGTGCAGCCGGTAGTACAGGTCCCGGTACGCCTGGTCGTTGCGCTCGTACATGCGCTTGATGGCCGGCGTCGGCCCGTAGCCCGAGTAGTACGCCTGGCGGTACGCCACCTGGGCTGCCGGCTTGTCCACCAGCGACTCGTGCTGCGTGGGGGCCTCGGGCACCGACGGCGGATCGGCCGGCGACGGCTGCACGGGAGACCGGCGCTGCCACCCGGGGAACAGCACGATGTCGTGCGGGTTCACGAAGCTGGCCACCAGGAGGAACGGCCGGAGCGCGTCGGCGTCGCCGGCCCGGCGGCGGGCGTAGCGGTCCTCCAGCCAGGCGACGATGCGATCGGCGATGAGCGGATCGCGCCGGATGCCGGCGTTCGCCAGCGCGGCGCCGTGCGGCTCGGGTCCGACCCAGCCGGTGAAGCCGAACGGCTCCAGCGGGGCGGCGTCGAGGTACGCCTGCACGGCCGCCGGATCGGGGGTGCCGTCGTCGTCGTTGGTCAGCAGCGGCTTGCCGGTGACCGGATCGGTGAGGTCGGCGTGGCTGATGTGCCACTTGCCGTCGTAGTGGGTGTCGTAGCCGGCGGCGGTGAACCAGTTGCCGAGCGTCGGCACCTCGCCCTGGCGCAGCCAGCGCATGCGGCTGTCGCCCGCGGACTTGCCGAGGCCGTCGGTCTGGGTGACGCCGTGGAGGTCCGGGTACTGCCCGGTGAACAGGGTCGGCCGGCTCGGCACGCAGGCCAGCGACCCGGTGTAGTGCCGCTCGAACGAGACGCCGTGCTCGTGGAACCACTGCGTCCCGAGGAGGGTGCGCTCCCGCCAGGCCCGCAGGTCGTCGCCCTCGTACGGCGGGGCGGCCCGCTCCTCGTCGGTGAGGATCACGATGACGTCGGGCCGAGTGCTCATCGGGTCGCACCCCCGTCGAGGTGGGCGGCCAGGCCGTCGAGCATGCTGTCGGCCGCCTGACCCAGCGGCACCTTCAGCACCCGGGAGCCGACCTTGCCCTTCGGCCCCGGGCCCGGGTCGATCACCGACGACATCGTCACGAACGTGCGGCCGTCGGTGTCGGGCGCCAGGTCCCAGCGGTTGGTCACGCCGGCCACCAGCGGCGGCAGCCCGCCGATCTCGTAGGCCAGCGTGCGGGCCGGCTCCCAGATGGTCACCGTCTCGATGAGCGCCTGGCGCCCGACCTGCACCCGGCGAGCCGCGCCGACGCCCTCGGCCTGCGTGGTGGTGAGCGTCGAGTGGGTCACCTTCGGCGCCCAGTCGACGATCCCGTCGAACCGGGCCAGCACCGCCCAGATGTCCTCGGGCGGGTGCGGCAGGTGCCGACTCCGCGAGACGTGGACCAACTCACCCGCATGCGCAGCCATGAGGGGAACCTATCAATTGGCACAGCCCTTGCCACTTCAGATGTGGTGCCGCGGGAGACCCGGTCCGGTTCGGTCCGCCTCCGCTTCCGCCCGGTTCCGACCCGCTCCACCGCTGCGACCAAGGTTGAGACCACGACGAGACCGCCGATCCCGCCGCCTCCGGCCCGGGCGGCGCGAGGCTGCCCGCGCGACCGTCCGGCGCGCCGCCCGAACCGAGGGAGCCCTTCCGATGATCCACGCACCACGGCGGCACCAGGCCGCCTTCGCCAGCCTCCTCCTCGTGGTCGGGCTCGTCGCCTGCGGCAGCAGCGACGACGGGGCATCGGACGCCAAGAGCACCACCACCAAGGCCGCCGACGCCGCGACCACGACCACCACCGAGGTCGATGACGGGGCCTGCGCCATCTACCCGCTGGAAGACATGAACACGCAGATGGGCGTGGACGACGTGACCGCCGAGTCCACCTCCGACGACCCGCCCACCTGCACCTACACCTCCGATGCCCACTATTTGAGCGCCGAGGTGTCCACGCTCACGCAGGAGCAGTTCGATGCCACCCCGCGCGACCCGTCCGCCTTCCTGACCGGCGACGCGGCCGCCAGCGCGACGGTGCTCCCCGACCCCGGCATCGGCGATGAGTCCTTCGCCTACGCCATGAACGGCGGGGTCATGGTGGTGGGGCGCGTCGGCGACGTCGGCTACTCCGTGCTGGCCACCAACGCCGGAGGCGGCGACGACGCCGGGAACTGGACCGACGACGACACGATGGTCGCCTCGGCCACCGCCATCATCGACTCGATCATCTCCCACTCGTAACCCCCGGGCACCCGCTCGCCCTGACCATCGCGGCGGACCGCTCGAGTGCCGGAGAGCGGCGCCCCACCCGTTCGATCACGTCGCCGGACGAACCCGATCCGGCTTGATAGTGCTGGCGCTATCATGGTCCCATGGATCCCGCCCTCACCGTGCTCGCTGCCCGCCGCCGCTGCGGTTGGACCCAGCGGGAGCTGGCGCAGCGCACCGGGGTGGCCCAGCCGACCATCGCCCGGATCGAGAAGGGTCAGGTCGACCCGATGATCGGCACAGTCCTCCGGCTCCTCCGGGCGTGCGGGACCGACCTCCGTGCCGAGCCGGAGCCGGGGTTCGGTGTTGACCGAACGCAGATCCGGGAGCTGCTGGCGCTGACCCCTGCCCAACGGCTGGAGCGGGCCCGCACCGACGCCGCCGGTCTCGCGGCTCTGGAGCAGGCGGTCCGTCGATGAGCGCCGCGTTCGACCCGCTGACTGCGCTGCGAGCGCTCTCGGAGGCCGACGTGGAGTTCGTCGTGATCGGAGGCATCGCGGCGCGGCTCCACGGTTCGCCGTCCGTCACCTCGGACATCGATGTGTGCCACGCCAGGGATGCCGCCAACCTCGAGCGCCTGGCGGCGGCCCTGCGGAACCTGCACGCCCGACTGCGCGGCGTGTCCGACGACGTGCCCTTCCTGCTCGACGCCAAGACGCTGTCGATCGGATCGAACTTCACGTTCAGCACCGATGCCGGCGACGTCGACATCCTGGCGCTGCCCGCGGGCACCACCGGTTACGACGCCCTCGCCGCACGGGCCACGGCGATGAGCCTGGGCGACGTCACCATCAAGGTGTGTGATCTCGACGACCTCATCGCGATGAAGCAAGCCGCGGCACGCCCGAAGGATCTGATCGAGGTCGAGGTCCTCTCCGCCCTTCGCAGCGAGATCGCCCAACGGGAAGGCTGAGCGAGGGCGAACAGCGGCAGGACGCGCCGAGCCGTGCGCCTACCATCGGTCCCTCGCCCGTGTAGCTCAGTTGGCTAGAGCAGCCGCCTTGTAAGCGGCAGGTCGTGGGTTCGATTCCCACCGCGGGCTCGGTTGCGAGCGGGCCGGCCGCTCGGAGCGGCCGGCCCGTCCGTGATCAGGCGGTGGGGTCGGCCGGGGTGTCCTCGGGGGCCGGATCCTCGGGGGTGCCGTCGGACTTCTTGGAGCGGGCGTAGCGCACGCCGCCGCCGACCACCAGCACGATCACCGCGGCGGCGATGCCGACGATGAGGGCCGTGTTGCTGCTGGAGTCGTCGTCCTCGTCATCGACGGCCACCTCGACGGCCGTGGTCGAGGTGGTGGTCTCCGGGGCGGCCGTCGAGGTGGGGGCGGCCCCGGTGGTGGTGGTCTCCGCGGCGGTCGTCGTGGTGGTGGCGTCGGGGTTGGCCGCGATGGCCAGCTGGGGGGCCGGGTGCTCGGGCTCGGGCTCGCCTTCGACCTCGGGCTCGATCCAATCGGTGGAGCCTTCCTCGCAGGTCTGGATCAGCGGGATGTCGATGGTGCCGGCCTCGGTGGGCGCGGTGAAGGTCACGGTGAACGCCTGCTCGGTGCCGTCGGGCAGGGTGCCGCCGTCGAAGGTGACGACCTGGCCGTCGACCGAGGCGGTGAACCCGGCCTGGTCCTCGGCGGAGATGGCGGTCACACCGTCGGGCAGCTGCAGCTCCACCTTGGTGGTGGGCGAGCCGTCGCAGCCGTGCTCGATCACGAAGCCGACCGCGTTCGACGTCCCCGCCTTCACCTCCTCCGGGTCGGTGTGGATGTGCGCTGACGCCGGTCCGGCGATGCACAGCGCCACGGTGACCGCGGTGGCGACGGCGATGGGGAAGCGCAAGCGGACTCGGAACACGGGGTTCTCCAGGGAAGCGACGGAGCGGACGAGGGGTGAGTCGTTCGCCGGGCCATCTTGGTTCCCGGATCGGCACCGATGCAGGGCCGAAGGTCCCCAGCGGCGGTTGCAGGGGTGGTTGCGGGGGCATCTAGCTTCGTCCGGACGTGGCCCCCGGCCTGGAGGCCCGAGATCCGCCCGCACCGTCACCCTCGACGACGCATCCCGCTGCTCATCGTCTGTGCCGCCGCCGCCCTCGTGGGTACGGCGGCCAACCCCGTGCTCGCCCAGCAGCAGCCGGAAACCCCCGCCGCCGGAGCGCCGGCGTTCGTCGTGATCCCCGAGCGCACCACCGCCGGGCCCGACGTCCACTCGCACCCCCTGTGGCTGCCGCTCCGGCGCGACCTGCCCGGCGGCGAGGTCAAGGTGGGCTGCACGCTCAACTCGCACGGGTCCCAGCACGGCTACGAGTGCAGCGGCCACCACAGCCGGTGGGCCATCGACTTCATCGCCGAGACCGGCACGCCGGTGTACGCGGCCGGCGCCGGCTTCGCCACCAACCTCACCGGCAAGCCCGGCGGTTCCGGCTTCGGCAACGTGATCAGCATCGACCACGGCTTCGGCATCACCACGGTCTACGCGCACCTCTCCGAGGCGTACGTCCCGCCCGAGGGCATGTGGGTCGACGAGACGACGCTCCTCGGCAAGGTGGGCCAGACCGGCTCGGCCTCCACGCCGCACCTGCACTTCGAGGAGTTCGACAATCCGGGCGGCAGCAACTCCCGGTCGCGCAGCTCCATCGACCCCGGGCCGCTGTTCGCGTGCCGGGGCAACCTGCTGGTGTCGTTCCCCGAGGTGGCGGGCATCGCCAGCTGGGCCGAGCTCCCGTGGGGCTCGCTCACCGTCGCCAGCGACGGCAACACCTGCATCACGGACGGGTCCCGGGCCACCGCCGTCGCCAACGACCGCACCCCCGACGACGGCAGCACGAACCCGCCCGGCACCGCCCCGGCCACCACCGTCGCCGGCACCGCGTCGGGCTCGGCGTCGGCCGGCGGGGCCGCGCCGGTTCCGACCCGTGGTGGACCGACGTCCTCGTCCCGCTGCTGGACATGGTCGGCAGCACGGGCGAGCGCCTCCACCTCCCCGAGTAGCAGCCGACCCAGCCGACCCAGCCCACCCGCCGGGGCCGCGCGGGCCGGCGGGTCAGCGCGGCCGCCGGTCAGCGGTGCTCGAAGCGGACGACCACGGCCTTGGAGGCAGGCGTGTTGCTCTCCTCGGCGACGGCGTCGAGCGGGACCAGGACGTTGGCCTCGGGGAAGTAGGCGGCACAGGTGCCGCGGGCCACGTCGTAGGCCACGAGGCGGAACGCGTCAGCCCGGCGCTCGGTCCCGTCGGCCGCCTCGCTGACCACGTCGACCACATCGCCGTCGGCGAACCGGCCGCCGCCCGGGCCGTCGACCGAGGCCAGGGCGCGCAGATCGTCGGGGTGGACGAACACCACCCGCCGGCCGTCCTTGATGCCCCGGTAGCGGTCGTCGAGGCCGTAGATCGTGGTGTTGAACTGGTCGTGGGAGCGCAGCGTCTGGAGGACCAGCCGCCCGGGCGGGACGTCGTCGCCGACGAACGCGTTGCAGGTCAGCCGGGCCTTCCCGGTGTCCGTGGTGAACACGCGCTGGTCGCGGGGCGGGTGGGGCAGCACGAACCCGCCGGGATGGTCGATGCGGCGGTGAACCCCGGCACCACGGCCTCGATCCGGTCCCGGATGCGCCCGTAGTCCGCGGCCAGCTCGGCCCACGGCACGTCGTCGCCGGCACCGAGGATGCGCCGGGCGAGGCCGCACACGATGGCCACCTCGCTGCGGAGGTGCGGTGAGGCCGGCTCCAGGCGGCCGGCCGACGCGTGGACCATGGACATGGAGTCCTCCACGGTGACCCGCTGGACCGCGCCGCCCGTCCGGTCGATCTCCGTGCGACCGAGGCACGGCAGGATCAGCGCCGCCTCGCCGCCCTGCACGTGGGAACGGTTGAGCTTGGTGCTGACCTGCACGGTGAGCTTGGTGCGGGCGAGCGCGGCCCGGGTGGCCTCGGTGTCCGGGGTGGCCGCCAGGAAGTTGCCGCCCATGCCGACGAACACGTCGACGTCGCCCCGGGCCATCGCACGGATCGCGTCGACCGTGTCGTACCCGTGATCTCGTGGCGGCTCGAACCCGAACTCGGCGGCGAGGGCGTCGAGGAACGCCGGAGCCGGCTTCTCGTAGATGCCCATCGTCCGGTCGCCCTGCACGTTGGAGTGGCCGCGCACCGGGCAGACCCCGGCCCCCGCCCGCCCGATGGCACCCCGCAGCAGCAGGGTGTTGACCATCTCCCGGATGGTCGGCACGGCCTGGCGGTGCTGGGTGATCCCCATCGCCCAGCAGATGATGATGCGGCTGCGATCGGCCAGCAGCTGCGCCACCCGCTCGACCTCGTCGGCCGCCAGGCCCGTGGCCGCGAGCAGCGCATCGACGTCGAGCGAGCGGAGGTGGGCGAAGAGCTCGTCGACGCCGTCGCAGCGCTCGTCCAGGAACGCCCGGTCCAGCACGCCGCCGCCGCGCTCGTCGTCCAGCTCGACCAGGCGCCGGTTCAGCAGCTCGAACAGGGCCAGGTCCGCCCCCAGCTTCACCTGCAGGTACTCGTCGGCCAGCGCCGTGCCCCGCCCCACGATGCCGCGGGCCTTCTGCGGGTTCTTGAAGCGGATCAGCCCCGCCTCGGGCAGCGGGTTCACGGCCACGATCACCGCACCTCGGCGCTTGGCCTCCTCCAGCGCGCTCAGCATCCGGGGGTGGTTGGTGCCCGGGTTCTGCCCCACGATCAGCAGCAGCTCGGCCTCGTGCACGTCGTCGAGGGTGACGCTGCCCTTGCCGATGCCGATGGTCTGCGAGAGCGCCACGCCGCTGGACTCGTGGCACATGTTCGAGCAGTCCGGCAGGTTGTTGGTGCCGACCTTGCGCACCAGCAGCTGGTACAGGAACGCCGCCTCGTTGCTGGTGCGACCCGACGTGTAGAAGACCGCTCGGTCGGGATCACCACTGGCCGCCAGCGCGTCGGCCACCACGCCGAACGCGTCGTCCCAGCTGATCGGGCGGTAGTGCTGGGCGCCGGCCGGGCGGTGCATCGGCTCGGTGAGGCGCCCCTGCTGACCCAGCCAGTGGTCGGTGCGCGAGGCCAGGTCGTCGACGGTGTGGCGGGCGAAGAACCCGGCATCGATGCGCCGGACCGTGGCCTCTTCGGCGATGGCCTTCGCCCCGTTCTCGCAGAACTCGAAGTGCGACGTGTGGCCGGGATCGGGCCAGGCGCACCCGGGGCAGTCGAACCCGTCGGGCTGGTTGAGCTTGAGCAGCGTCTTCGCCGACCGCACCGGCCCCAGCTGCTCCTGCGCGTGCCGCATCGACCACAGGACCCCGGGGATCCCGGCCGCCACCTGCTTGCGAGCGCCGACGTGCAGCCCGCCCTCGTCGTCGCGCTCCTCGTCCCCCGGTGCCGGCGTCGTCATCACCGTCCGTTCTACCCCCTCGTCCCCGGAACCACCCCCGCCTCATCCCCGCGATCGCCCCCCGATCTCGTGCGGGGCGGGTCGGGTCGGTGGGCGATGATGTCCGGCTGTGGCTGCCATCAATGTGACCGGCGCGAGCTACGCGCACCCCGGCGGGGCTGTCTTGTTCTCGGACGTGTCGTTCCGGGTCCGGTCGGGCCAGCACGCCGCGCTCGTGGGGGCGAACGGCGTCGGCAAGTCCACGCTCCTGCGGTGCATCACGGGCGAGCTGCCGCTCGACGACGGCCAGATCCGCGCCGACGGATCGGTGGCGCTCATGCCCCAGGCCATCGGCACCGGCGACGATGCCGCCACCACCGTGCGGGAGCTGCTGGTGCGCTTCGCCCCCTCCCAGATCGCCGCCGCCGGCCTCGCCCTGGCCGACGCCGAGGCCGCCAACGACGCCGCTCCCACCGACGCCACCGGCATCGCCCTCGCCACCGCATCCATCGAGTGGGCCGAGGTCGGCGGCTACGACCAGGAGGCCCGGTGGGACGCCGTGTGGACGTCGGTCCTGGGCACGGGCCTCGACGAGGCCGGCCAGCGGCCCATCTCGCGCGTGTCCGGAGGCCAGCGCAAGCGCCTGGTCCTGGAGTCCCTGCTCGGCTCCGACGCCGAGATCCTGCTGCTCGACGAGCCCGACAACTTCCTGGACATCCCGGGGAAGCGCTGGCTGGAGCAGCGGCTCATCGAGACCCGCAAGACCGTCCTGCTCATCAGCCACGACCGGGAGCTGCTCGCCGCCGCGGCCGACGCCGTCATCACCATCGAGGGCAACGGCGCGTGGACCCACCCCGGCAGCTGGTCCACCTACGACGACGCCCGCGAGGCCCGCAACGAAGCCCTCGGCGACGCGCTCGCCCGGTGGAACGCCGAGGAGCGCCGCCTGTTCCACCTGTTCAAGGAGATGAAGCAGCGGGCCTCCTACGCCGAGTCCAGCGCCCGCAAGGCCGAGGTGATGGAGGCCCGGTGGCAGCGCTGGGTCGACGCCGGCCCGCCCCCGCCACCGCCCACCACCAAGACCGTGCGCATGCGCCTCGACGGGGCCGACAGCGGCAAGGTCGCCCTGGTGTGCGACGCGCTCGAGCTGCACGGCCTGACCGACCCGTTCGACCTGGAGGTGCACCTGGGCGACCGGGTGGCCGTGCTCGGCCCCAACGGCACCGGCAAGTCCCACCTGCTCCGGCTGCTCGCCGGCGACGACACCGTGGAGCACGACGGCACGTTCAAGCTCGGCGCCCGCGTCCTCGCCGGCCTGTTCCACCAGACCGATGAGCGGCCCGAGTTCGCCGGGAAGACCCCGGTCGAGATCCTGGCCGCCCACGACCTCAACGAGCACGCCGCCCTGTCCGCCCTCGGCCGCTACGCCATCGCGGACTGCGGCTCACGGCCCTACGAGACGATGTCCGGCGGCCAGCGGGCCCGCCTCCAGGTCCTCCACC
>CALANQ010000346.1 GCA_937926025.1 uncultured Acidimicrobiales bacterium | reverse complement strand
GTGCCCGAGTAGTCGGGGTTGTACAGCGTCCGCTGGAAGGTGATGACGATGGTGAGCACGGGGTTGAGCCCGGCCAGCCACTCGGCCCCCGCACCCCACTTGTCCTCGAGCTTCGTCTGCACCAGGCCGAACGGGTACGCCACCGCCGACAGCCAGAACCAGCCCAGCAGGGCCACCTCCAGCAGGTGCTGGGTGTCGCGCAGGTAGACGTTGACGGCGCTGAGCCCGATGGCCAGCGCCGTGGCGAACAGCATCAGCACGATCAGCGCGAACACGAAGATGGGGAAGAACGCCCAGTCAGGCGACCGCTGGAACACCAGGAGGGCAACCAGCAGCACGATGCTCTGCAGGAAGAAGTGGACCAGGGCGGAGAACACCGAGGCCAGGACCAGCGCCTCGCGCGGGAACCACACCTTCGTGACCAGCTGGGCGTTGGCGACGATGGACGACGTGCCCTCGCCCAGCGCCACGCTGAAGAGGTTCCACGCCAGCAGGCCCGACAGGAAGAAGATGCCGTAGTACGGCACCGGGGTGGCGCTGATGATGTTGAACACCAGCGAGAACACCACCAGGTACATCAGCGGGTTGAGCAGCGACCACACGAAGCCCAGGACGCTGTTCTTGTACTTGCCCTTCAGCTCCTTGCGGGTGAGGTTCCCGATGAGCTCGCGGTACTGCCACAGGTGGCCGATGCGCTGGAAGGGGTTCGGCCGCTTCGAGACCTCGAGGGCGGGGGAGTCGCGCACCCGGTCGGGGACCAGGACCTCGTGGGGCGCGTGCGGGGGATCGATCGGCGTGGACACAGCGGTACGAGGCTACTTGCGCGCTTCGGCCGGGACGATCTCGCGGACCACGTCCGCGAGGCGACCGCCGAGGCCGTCCCAGCTGTAGCGGCTGCTGACCAGGGCGCGGGCCGCCTCGGCGCGCTGGTGCGCCGCCGCCGGGTCGGCCAGCACCTCGGCCACCACGGCCGCGAACCGGTCCGGCTCGGCGAAGCGGAGGTGCTCGCCGTCGACCACGTCGATGCCCCGGGCGCCGAACGGCGTGGACACCACGGGGGTGCCCACGGCCAGGTACTCGAGCAGCTTGAGGTTGGTGCCGGACCCGAGGCGCATCGGGTTCAGGGCCACGTCGGCGGCGTCGAGCAGCAGGTCCTTGGTGCGCAGGGCGACCCGGCCGGGGAACACGAGGTTCGGGGGCAGGATGCGGCCGCCGAACGCCTGGCCGTGGTGGCCCACCGACAGGATCAGCGTGGACGGGAGCTCGGCGGCCACCTCGATGAGGAGCTCGACGGCGTCGAGGTTCGGCGGGTGCCAGGACCCGAAGAACACGGCCAGGTGCTCGGGCTCGGCCCCGATGCTGCCGGCCGTCCAGTAGCGGTGCCGCCACCGGGCGCTGCGCTCGGCGCGGTCCTCCGGCGAGATCACCGTGGCCGGGATGGTGGTCCCGTTGGGGATGACCGCGAAGTGGTCCGGGCCGACCCCGGCACCCGCGGCGAGCGCAACCGCGTCGGCATCGGAGCAGGTGGTGGTGCGGGCCGAGCGCCGCACGGCGCGGCGCTCCACGTCCACGACCTGGGCCAGCAGCTCGGCGCCCACCGGCGAGTCCGGGAACACGCCCGCCTTCAGCTGCGCCTCCACGTTGTAGGCGTCGTAGATGACCGGGATGTCCAGCTCGAGCTGCTCCACCGCGGGCAGCAGGTAGGGCTCGGCCAGGATCAGCGCGCTGGCGCCGTCGGCCGCCTCCCGGACGGCGTCGAGGTATGCGGGGGTGAGCTCGATGTGGCTGCCGGCCACCACGTCGGTGACCGGGACGTTGGCCTCGGTGCTGAGCTCCTCGCCCTTCACGTGGTGCGCCATGGAGCGGGGCACCACCACCTGGGTGAGGTTCGGGGCGACGGTCTGCACCGCAGGCTGGTTGCCGAAGTCCACCAGCGCCACCACCTCCACGGGCCGGACCGCCGCCAGCGCGCCGTAGAGGTTGCGGGCCCGGAGCTGGCCGCCGTGGCCGGGATCGTTGATGGGGAAGGTGGTGAGCACCACCACCCGTCGCCGGCTCCGCAGGCCGATCGCCGCTTCGCCGGGACCGTCGGCCGCCCGGGCCGCCAGCTCCTCGGGGGTGAACCGCTCGTCGCCCAGCAGGGCCTCGACCACCTCGTCCCACGTGATGCGCTCGCCCCGCTCCTTGCCGGCGGCGCCGAGGCGGTGGGCCAGGTCCGGGTCCGCCACCAGGCTGGCCAGCTTGGCGCCGATGGACGCCGCGTTGGGCTCCGCCACCAGACCGGTGGCGCCGTCCTTGATGAACTCGGTGGGACCGCCGGAGTCCGTGCAGGTGACCACCGCGGTGCTCTGCGAGAACGCCTCCAGCGTGATGAGCCCGAGGTCCTCGTCGGCCGGGATGAACGGCACGGCCAGGGCGTTGGCGTACAGCTCGGGCAGCAGGTCGTTGCGGGTGAAGCCCAGGAACCGGATGCGGGGATCGGCCGCCGCCTGCGCCTCCAGCTGCGGGCGCAGGGCGCCGGTGCCGGCGATGCGCAGCTCGATGTCGCCGGGCACGTACTGCATGGCGTCGATGAGCAGGTCGAGGCGCTTCGGGCCGTCGAGGCGCGACGCCGTGAACAGGTAGCTGCCGTACTCGTCGTTGTGCGGGGCGGGCGGCAGGTGCCCGGGCAGGTTCACGATGCGGGGCGTGATGGTGGACGGGAAGTAGCCCTCGCGCCGGGCCACGGTCTTCGACTGCGACAGGTACTGCTGCACCGCACCGGGCGCCATGCCGATGCCGTCGAGCCAGCGGATGGCCAGCCGGGCGAACGGACCGGGGAACACGAAGTCGGGGTGGTCCGGGCCCAGGGCGGCCAGCGCGTTGGTCCAGCGCTCGAAGAACTCCGGCAGCGCACCCCGGTTGCCCGGGTTGGTGCGCATGAGGTGGAGCATGGCGAACACGTGGTCCGAGGGGTTCGGCACCACCATCGGCTGGTGGTGGTACTGGTACGTGTCGTACACGCCCCGCAGCACGTGCATCATCAGGATCGTCTTGTGCGGGTGGTCCACCATCCACGCCGGGTACTTGGTGGTGATGATGCGGTCGAAGTGGTCCAGGTTCAGGTCGGCGAACAGCTGGTAGCTGGCGATGACGGCCGGGAGCGTGGACTCGTCGACCGGGATCTTGATCATCTCGGCCTCGTGGTGGGTGAGGTCGTTGATGGCCTGCTGGATGCCCCACAGGGCGCGCTCGGCGCCGCCGCGGGTGAACGGCACGGGGGAGGGGGCGACGACGGCGATCTTCATGCCAGCACCCGCGCCAGCCCGGCCCGCCACTCGTCGGCGGCGGCCTCCCACGAGAGCTCGGCGGCCCGCTCGACGCCGTTGGCACCCAGCTCGGCGGCCAGGTCCCGGTCCGAGGTGAGCCGCTCGATGGCAGCGGCGATGGCGGCCGGCGTCGGCTCCACCACCAGGCCGGTGCGCTCGTGCTCCACCAGCTCGGTGAGCCCGCCGCCGTCGCGGCACACCACCACCGGCTTGCCCTGGGCCATGGCCTCGATGGCGGTGAGCCCGTAGTCCTCCTGGTACGCCGGGGCCACCACGCAGGGCGCCTCGGCGAAGCGGGCGAGGTCGTCGTCGCCCACCCGGCCCGCGAACTCCACGTTGGAGCGATGGCCCTCCGGCACCGCCGGCGCGCCCTGGCCCGTGTTGCACCAGGTCTCCGCATCGGTGAGCGCGGCGGGATCGGCGTCGGTGGTGGCGAGGCGGTGGTCCAGCGCCTTGGCCCACGCCTCCCGGCCCCCCGTGCCCACCAGGGCCACGTCGACCGACGGCAGGAGGTGGGCGGCGGCCACCACCAGCTCGGTGCGCTTGGGGAACTCGTGGCGGCCGACGCTGAGCACGGCACCCGTGCCCGGCCCGGTGGCGGCGGGCCGCTCGTCGCCGACGATCAGGCCGGCGTGGAACACGCTGCTGTTGCGAAGCCCGTTGAAGCGGACGAGGCGCTCGGCCACGGTGGCCGACCCGGCGAGGAACCAGCCGACGCCCTCGAGCGCCGGCTGGTCCAGCTCCCGGATGAGCTTCCCGGCCTCCCGGTGGACCGTCTCGTCGGCGGCGAAGCCGGCCCGCAGGTACACCTCCTCGAGGTCGTAGTAGACGCGGTGGTGGTGGTAGAAGACCGACAGGTGGCGGGGGTGGCGCACCGCGAACGACGGCGACTGGGTGGACACCACGGCGTCGAAGCCGCGGACGTCGAGCCGGTCGAACTCGGCCCGCCCGGCCAGGTACGGGAAGTACTCGGGGGCGGCGTCCCACACGTTCCGGGGGATGTCGAGGCCGGCCACCGCGGCCCGGGGCGGGCGCATGTCCACGCTGACCCGGGTGACGTCGTGCCCGTCGGCGCGGGCGATGGCCTCGAGCTGGCCCACCACGGCCTCCAGCCCGCCGGCCACGCCGAACTCGGGCTTCAGGAACGCGATGCGCAGGGGTCGGGGCACGGGCGTGGTGCGATCAGGCGTCGGCGGCCGGGGCCTTGACGGCCACGATCCCGTAGTCCAGCGGCCCGGCCAGCGCCCAGTTGATGCGGTCGACCAGCTCCTGCGAGCGGGCCAGCTCCCCGTTGGGGGCCAGGTCGTCGACGGTGAGCGTGGGCACGTCCTCGGTGTTGAGGTAGCGCACCTCGGCGGAGGCGAAGCCCCGCTGGGTCACCAGGAACTGCAGGAACTGCGGGTGCAGCGGCTTGAGGTGCGTGGGGTCCAGGTAGAAGGACGCCGCGCCGACGTTGACGTTGGTGGGGTTGGGGGTCTCGAAGACCAGCAGGCCCCCGGGCTGGAGGGCCACCAGGGCGGCGTCGACCAGGCCGACGAGCGTGTCCAGCGAGAGGTGCTCGGCCACGTGGAAGCTGGTGATGGCCCGGGCCGATCCCTCGGGGATCTCCCGCAGGTGCACCAGCGCGTCGCCCTCTCGGACGTCGAGGCCCTGGGCCACGCAGCGGTCCACCACCACCGTGTTGATGTCGACGCCGTAGGACGCCACGCCGGCGTCGGCCAGCATGGCCAGCCACTCGCCCCGGCCGCAGCCGACGTCGATGACCGGCCCGTCGCCCGTGCTGTCCAGCACGTCCTCGAGGTACGGCGCCAGCTTGGCCTGCACCTCCTCGCGGGTGCCGCGGAAGTGATCCTCGAGTTCCTCGTAGAGCTGCTCGAAGCCGGTGCCCAGCTCCCGGCTGAGCTCGGTGAGCTGCCCGGTGTCGAGGCCCTGGGCGGCCAGGCCCTCCCGGGCGGTGCGGAACACCAGGTCCTGCTTGGCGGCGATGACGGCCAGGTCCGAGCGGGCCTCGGCCACCTCGGCGCGCAGGGCGGAGACGGCCTCGGTCAGCTCGGCCAGCTGGTCCCGGGCGACGCGGCCGTCTTCGACCAGGCCGTCGAGCGTGAGCTCGGTGGTGGCCACCGATGCCTGGACCCGGTTCACGTGCTGCTCGTGGAGCTCCACGTTCTGGACCATGGACTCGACGGCGGCGGCCGCCCCGTCCAGCGCCTGGAGCACCGCCCGGTTGAACGGCGCCTGGTTCGAGGTGACCGGGCGGCTGACCCCGAGCACCACCTGCTTCACGGGGCGCAGGCGGGCATCGGCCGGAAGGTCGGCACCGGCGTGGGCGAACGGCAGCGCCTCCTCGAGGCGGTCGCGGGTGTAGCGCACCGCTTCGGCACCGGAGCTGGGGTCGATGCCGCCGCCTTCGACCCGCTCCTTCGCCTGCTGGAGGAACATGAGCACCTGGTCCGTGTCGGTCATCGGTGCGAGATCGTAGTGGCCGCACGCGCACGAGGGACCCGCCGGAGCGGGTCCCTCGTGGCAAGGGGGATCAGGTTGTCACCGGCCGGAGCCGGTGGGCAGATCGGTGATCAGGCGGCGCGGGCGACGAGGTCGCGAGCCTGCTTGACCAGGTCCTTGGCCTGCTCGGGGAGCTTGCCCTCGAGCTGGTTGAGCAGCGCCTCGAGGCGGCCCTCCAGGTTGGAGAGGCGCTCCTCGAGGACCTTCACGCGGTCCTCGACGAGGTCGGAGGCGGAGTCGAGCTGGGCCTTGGCGGTGGCCAGCGAGTCGTTGGCGGTGCCCTTGGCGTCGTCGAGCTGGGCCGAGAGGGTCTTGGTCAGCTCGACGCGCTGGACCTGCAGCTTCTGGAAGGCGATGACGCCGGCGCCGACGGTGATGTAGAAGGCGTCGCGGGCGGTGTCGGTGACGGTGTCGAGGTTCAGTTCGGCCATGGTGGCGCTCCTGTGGGTGGTGGGGGAGATCGGCGGGTGCCAGGATCGGTGGGCGCCGTTCGGGGCACCCGGATGCTCGCAAGACTACGCAGTTTGTTAAACAGTTGCAAGCACTCGGCGAGCACCGTGACCCATGTCGCATGACGGTCCGATGACGAGTGCATGACACAGGCGACGCAGTCCCGGGCGGTAGCCTCGCCCCATCGTGGAACCAGCAACCCCGCCCGACGGCGCGACCCCCGACCCGTCGCAGGAGGTCCCCGCCGCCGTTCCGCCGGTGGTCCTCGTGCTGGTCGCGCACAACCCGGGTGACTGGTTCCGGGAGACCCTCTCGTCCATCGCGGCCCAGACCTACCCGGACCTGTCCGTGCTGGTCCTCGACGCCGGCAGCGACACCGACCCCACGCCGCTCGTGGCCGAGGTGCTGCCCGCCGCCCACGTGCACCGCATCGCCGACAACCCGGGGTTCGGCCCGGCGGTCAACCAGGCCGTCGCCCTCGTCGAGGGCGCGGCCTTCTACGCCCTCTGCCACGACGACATCGCGCTGGAGCCCGACGCCATCCGGGCGCTGGTGGAGGAGGCCTTCCGCTCCAACGCCGGCATCATCGGCCCCAAGCTGGTCGACTGGCACGAGCCGCGCCGCCTCCTCCAGGTGGAGATCGGAAGAGCACACGTCTGAACTCCAGTCACTTAGG
>CALANQ010000345.1 GCA_937926025.1 uncultured Acidimicrobiales bacterium | reverse complement strand
GCGCTCGATGCCTGGGCGCCCAGCGACCACGGTCCGCCCACGCTGCCCACCCGGTTGGTGTCGTGGCGGCGGCGCTCGGTGATCGGTGCGGTGGCCATGGGGTGGGCGCTGGGGCTGCGCGAGGTGCTGGAGAACGATCCCGACGATCCGATCGTGATCGAGGTCGATGCCGACGGCGAGCCTCACGACCTGCCCATCCGGCTGCTGCTCGAGCCGGATGACCCGGCGGGGAGCCTGTGCATCGTCCGACGCGATCCGGCCCCGCCGCAGGTCTGATCACTGACACGACCGTCACCAGAGATCCACCATGCGGGTGAGCGGCGTTCACCAAATCCGAACAAAGACTCGAAAATAGGTCTTTTGACCCATGCGCCGGAATCACCCGGGGTGTTCAATCCTCTCCAGCGGATCTTGGTCCTGGATCAAGGAACGTGCTGCACCGCAAGGTGCGGGGGGAGATGTCCGGCAGGCGGTTCGGGGGGAGCGTCGGTCGGAATGGTGTCGAGGGTGCCGGCCAGCCGGCACCCTCGTCCCGCGTCTGGAGGCGGATCGCAACGGCGCCCGCCGACTTCGGTCCCCGGGCGCGGTGGCACTACCGTGGCGAGGTCGTGAACAAGGAGCCAGGCGTGTCCGCAGAACCGATCCGTCGTCGAGCCGTGCGCATGGCGGCCGGTGCCGTCCTGGCGCTCGTCGTCCTGAGCGGCTGCACCACCGCCCAGCGGGCCCCCGGCAGCTACTCCGGCGTGGAGGACAACTTCCTCCAGGGCTGCGAGCAGGTCGCCAAGGACGACAACGCCAAGTCCGAGAGCAACACCACGGAGATCGCCTCGCCGGCCACGTACTGCCAGTGCGTGTTCAACGCCATCGAGAAGAAGATCCCCTACGACGAGTTCAAGAAGACCCAGTCCACCATGCAGGACGAGGGCGGCAAGATCCCGTCGAACTTCATCGAGGCCTACGACAGCTGCGACCCCGCGGAGCAGGCCGACTCCTGATCGGTGCTGCGGGCGGGTCGGCACGGACCCGTCGGGCGCTGCTTCGGCGCGTCCCGGCAGCTGGTTCCGGGCCGGTCGCTCCGGCACGACGGTGAAGCCCTCGTGCGCCGATCGTCACGGCGGGTGACTGACGTCATCTGGACACATCCGCGCCGCGCTGGTTGGGTGGGGAGCGATATGTAAACGACGTTTACACAGGTGGGAGTCTCCTCATGCTGGGTCGGATCGCATCGTTCACCGTCCGCCGCCGTCGCCTCGTCCTGGGGTTGGCGCTGCTGGCCTTCCTGGTCTCGGCCGCCATCGGGGGCGGCGTGGCCGAACGCCTCTCGAGCGGTGGGTTCGAGGACCCTGGCGCCGAGTCCACCACGGCGAACCGGATCCTCGAAGACGAGTTCCACACGGGCACCCCCAACGTGGTGCTGGTGGTCACCGCCACGGGCGGCGACGTCGACGACCCGGCGGTGGCCAGCGCCGGGAAGGACCTCGCCGCCGAGCTGGCCGACGAGACCTCCGGCGGCAAGCACATGGCCGAGGTGCTCTCGTACTGGGACCTGCCGGCCGGCAACCCGCTGGCGTCCACCGACGGGTCCAAGGCCCTGGTGCTCGGCCGGTTCCCCGACAGCGGCGACGAGATGATCACGCTGTCGGATCGGGTCATCGAGGACAACACCCGGGCCAATCCCGATGCTGAGATCACCGTCCAGGTCGGCGGCCTCGGGCCGGTGTTCGCCCAGGTCAACAAGACCATCGAGAAGGACCTGATCCGGGCTGAGATGATCGCCCTTCCCATCACCCTCCTGCTGCTGCTGTTCATCTTCCGAGGGGTGGTGGCGGCGGTGGTGCCCCTCGCGATCGGCGCCCTCGCGGTGGTGGGCACGTTCCTCGTGCTGTTCATCATCAACGAGTTCACCGAGGTGTCGGTGTTCGCGCTGAACCTGACGACGGCGATGGGGCTCGGCCTGGCCATCGACTACTCGTTGTTCATCGTCAGCCGGTACCGGGAGGAGCTGGCCCATCACGAGACCGCCGAGGCGATCCGCCGCACGGTCCTCACCGCGGGCCGCACGGTCCTGTTCTCCGCCCTCACCGTGGCGGCCTCGCTGTGCGCGCTGCTGGTGTTCGACATCGCCTTCCTGAAGAGCTTCGCCTACGCCGGCCTCGCGGTCTCGGCGCTGGCCGGCCTGTACGCGGTGGTGGTGCTGCCGGCGATGCTCGCCGCCCTCGGTCCCCGGATCGACGCCCTCCCGGTGCGCCGCCCCCGCACCCCCGAGGCCGCCGCTGCGGCGGCGGAGCACGGGTTCTGGCACCGGGCCGCCACCTTCGTGATGAAGCGGCCGATCCCGATCACGGTCGGCATCCTCGCCCTGCTGCTGTTCCTGGGCGCGCCGACCGCCGGCATGAAGCTCGGCTTCCCCGACGACCGGGTGCTGCCGCCCGGCAAGTCCGCCCGTGACACCCAGGACGTGCTGCGGGAGGACTTCTCGGCGGCCGAGGCGGGCGCCGCCGCGGTGGTCATCACCGGCGCCGGCTCGCCGGCGGACCGGGCCGCCGACGTCGACGCCTACGCCAGCGCCCTGGCGAAGGTCGACGGCGTCACCCGGGTCGATGCCGAGACCGGCATCTACTGCGGCGCCAGCGGCGAGCTGGGCGGCACCACCTGCGAGCCGGGCGCGCTGGTGGTCCCGGCCGAGGCCAGCCCGGACCTGACCGCCCGCTTCAGCCAGGACGACGCCACCTACCTGTCCGTCGTCCCCAGCGTGGAGCCGCTGTCGCCCGAGGGTGAAGCGTTCGCCTCGGACCTCCGCCAGGTGGCCAGCCCGTTCGAGGAGGTGGAGATCGGCGGCCAGTCGGCCCAGCTGGTCGACGCCAAGAGCTCGATCTTCGGCGACGTGCCCCTCGCGCTGGCCATCATCGCCACCATCACCTTCGTGCTGCTGTTCCTGATGTTCGGGAGCGTGGTGGTGCCGGTGAAGGCGCTGGTGCTCAACATCTTGAGCCTGTCGGCCACCTTCGGGGCCATGGTGTTCATCTTCCAGGAGGGCCACGGGTCCGGGCTGCTCGGGTTCACGCCGACGGGCACCATCGCCGCCACCATCCCCGTGCTGATGTTCTGCGTGGCCTTCGGCCTGAGCATGGACTACGAGGTCTTCCTGCTCTCCCGCATCAAGGAGGAGCACGACAAGGGGTCCGACAACATCACGTCGGTGGCCCGCGGCCTGGAGCGCACGGGCGGCATCGTCACCGCGGCGGCGCTGCTCATCTCGGTGGTGTTCCTGGCCTTCGCCACCTCCGAGGTCAGCTTCATCAAGCTGTTCGGCATCGGGCTGACGCTCGCCGTGCTGCTCGACGCCTTCATCATCCGGGGGACGTTGGTCCCGGCGTTCATGCGCCTGGCCGGCGACGCCAACTGGTGGGCGCCCGCTTGGATGCGCACGATCCACGCCCGCTTCGGGATCAGCGAGCACGTCGAGCTCGACGACCCCGAACCGGTCGCCGACGACGGCCCGGCACTGGACCTGACCGGGTCCGACGGGCCCGACGAGGGTCCCGACGACGGGTCCGGCCCCACCGACGTCGGCGAGGGTGCCAAGCTCACCGTGTGAAGGTGGCACCCCGGGCACGAGCCAAGCGCGGCGAAGGCGAGCGCACGGCCGAGGCGATCCTGGACGCGGCCGATGAGCTGCTGGTGGGCTCGGCGTCCGAGGACGCCGTGTCCATCCGGGGCGTCGCCGATGCCGTGGGTCTGACCCCGGCGGCCATCTACCGGCACTTCCCGGACAAGGAGACCCTCCTGTTCGAGGTCTGCTCCCGGCACTTCGACTCCATCACCGACGATGTCGCCGTACCGGCGCTGGACTCCGTCGACGACCCGATCGAGGCGCTCCGCCGGCTGGCCGACGCCTACGTGCGCTTCGGCGTGGAGAACCCCGAGCACTACCGGATCATGTTCATGCGCCGGGAGGACCACCGTCCGGAGCAGTACGCGCAGGAGCGGGTGCTGGAGACGGGCCTGTTCGGCGTGGTGCTGCCCGTGGTGCAGCAGGGCATCGACGAGGGCCGGTTCCGCCCGGAGTGGGACGACCCGCTGATGATCGCCTGGGTGCTCTGGATGGCGGTGCACGGCATCACGTCGGCGGCCGTCGCGATGCCCAACTTCCCGGCACCCCCGTTGGACGCCCAGCTCCAGGCCACCGTCGACGCCGTCCTCCACGGCATCCGCTTCGACCGCCTCGACCGCCTCGGCGCTCCCCGGGCCCCGGCGGTGTGTCGCTCAGCCTCGGGGGTTCGCCGCAGCGATGGTCCAGCGCCCGCGGCCGCTGGCCTTGGCGCTGAGGAGCGCCCCGTCGGCGGCGTCGAGCACGGCCGTCGGCGCATCGCCGGGCCGGCCGACCGCGATCCCGATCGAGGCGCCGACCGTGGTGTGCCCGTCGGCGATCGGCACCGGGCGGCCGACGGCGTCGATGATCTCCTGGGCGGCGGCGCACGCCTGGGCCTCGTCGGTGCCCACCGCGCAGAGGACCACGAACTCGTCGCCGCCGAGGCGGCCGATGGTGGCCCCGTCCGGTGCGGCCTCGCGGATCCGGGCCGCCATCTCCTGCAGCACCTGGTCGCCGGCGGCGTGGCCGAGGTGGTCGTTGACCCCCTTGAACCCGTCGAGGTCGATGTAGAGGATCGCGTGCCGGGAGCCCGGTGCGGACGTCCGGAGCTCGTGGAGCAGGTCCAAGAAGCGCGACCGCGACGTGGCGCCGGTGAGGCTGTCGATGCGGGCGGCGCGTTCGAGCGCCCGGACCTGGCTGCGCAGCTGGAGCACCAGCGTCAGCGCCCGGCGCATGTTGCCCATGGCGTAGCGGTGGCCGGCGCTGGTCGGCCCGCTCGCGGTGGTCCAGATCACGATGCCGGCGCCGCCGGGGTGGTCCGGATCGGGGATGGGAGACACGAGGCACCCGACGAAGCCGTGCAGCTCGGCGACGGCGGCCAGCTCGGCGCCCACCGGTCCGTCGCCCACGGCATCGCCGATGGCGTCGATGGCCACCTCGTGGTCGGAGGCCATGGCGACGTCCCACGGCGTCGGCCCGGACACGGCGACCTCGCCCGAGAGCTCGGGCGGAAGGTTCCAGCTCAGCGACCGACGCTCGCCGTCGTCGCCGCAGTAGATGATGGCGTAGCCCTCCTTGGGGTGCCGCCACGTGCCCATCTCCATCACCAGGCTCACCTGCTGGGCGACGTCGTCGCCGGCGGTGACCGCCTCGAGCAGCCGGTCGGTGAGCACGAGGTCGCCGCCGACGCGGGCGATGATCAGCATGGAGCCGTCGGGGCCGGTGGATCCGTTGAGGTCGAGGTTGGCCCACGATCCGTCGAGGCGCCGACCCCGGTACAGCGCCGGGGTGATGGGCATCTCGTCGAAGGCGCCGGCGTTGCTCAGGCCCACCACCTCGGCGGCCCGCTCCAGGTCGTCGGGGTGGATGAACTCGGCGATGGACCGGCCGATCACCTCGTCGGGCCGCAGGCCCAGCACCCGGATGCTCGCCGGGTTGCACCAGGTGATGGTGGTGGTCGTGTCGAACGCGAACACGAGGTCGCTGGACTCGGTGAGCGCGTCGATGAGCCATGGCCCGTCGATGGCACCGCCCGGAACGCCCTCGCCGCGCGCGGGCGGGGTCGGCTGCTGCGCGTTGCTGCCCTCCACCCCGCTCCCTTCCGGATCGAACCGGCGCTCCCACACGCCTGCTGAGGCCGATCAGGCTACGTCACGCCACCGCAGCCCGCGTCCGCGTCACCGCAGACGGTGATGTCACCATCAGCCACCACCGAAGTCGGTGTGGAGATCGGGCCACCACCCCGATCCTCACACCAACGTCTGAGGGGCGAGTGGGTGATGGGTGGGGGTGAGTCCGGCGGCTCAGATCAGGGCTTGAGATCGGCGTCGGCCTTGGTGGGCTCGCCGCCTTCGGGCTTGGCCGCAGCTTCGGGCTTGGGGCCGGCGTCGGCCGCCGGTGCGGCCGCCTTCTTCTTCTTGGGCGGGGGCGGCGGCATGCGCTTCGGGAACCCGATGGCGGTGTCGGGCCAGCGGTTGCGGCTGACGCGCGACAGGCGGTCCATGAGGAGGAGGGCGGCCGGGTCCTCTTCGGCCGGCTTCACCTCGATGACCCCGGCCTTGATCATCCGCGTGATGATCTCGCGCCCCAGCTCGGTGCGCACCACCGTGAGGGTGTGGTCGTTGAACTTGCCGATGCCGCCGGTGGAGATGTCGGCGTGCTCGGCGGCGAAGTCCGGGCAGTGGTTGCAGCCCTCGCGGGTCCAGGCGTGGCACTCCTTGAGGGGGACCTCGTGGTACTCGCCGTCGTGCGTCCAGATCTGGAAGACGCCCTTGATGTTCATCTTCTTGATGGTCTCGCGCTTGATGCCGTACTTGGCGTCGAAGAGCTCGTCGAAGATGCGGTCGTCGAACGTCTTGGAGCAGAGCAGGCCGATGTTGACCTTGATGGGCTTGCCGACCTTGCCGATCTTGCGGGCCCACATCACCGGCGGCGACGACGTCTGGCAGCCCATGCCCACCAGGGCGAGGTCCTTGAGGCCCCGCTCGACGGCTTCGTCGTAGGCCAGCCAGTTGGCGCAGTACGTGTACCGGCTGCCGGCGGTGGCGAGGACCTCGTCCTTGTTGGTGACCACCATGGGCTTGGCCCGCCACGTGGAGCCGTCGCCCTCGAGCCCCGACACCAGGGCGCCGTCGATGTAGCCCTCGTCCATCAGCCAGATGAGCATCGCCGAGACGAGGCCGCCGTCCTGGCCCAGCTCGTGGACGTGGTCGTCGCTGGCCCGCACGAGCAGGACCTGCTCGGTGATGCCGTGGATCTCCTCGGTCTCGCGCACGCGCCCGAACAGGTGCTCGTCGGCGGTGGGCTCCCAGTCCCGGAAGCGGGGGCAGGCCCGGGTGCACGAGGTGCAGCCCTTCTGGCCGTGCGTGCAGTCGTCGAGGCCGAGCTCCTCCTCGAGGTGGAACGGCTTGTAGCCGCCCTCCTTGTGCTCGTAGCCGATGACGTCGTGCGGGCAGCTGATCACGCACGCGGAGCAGCCGGTGCAGAGCCCGGAGGTGATGACCTCCTCGTAGAGCTCCTTCCACTGGTACGTCCAGCGGCCCTCTTCACGGGTGAAGTAGGGCTCGGGAGCAGGGGCGTCACCGGCGGGGGCCTCGGTCACCGTCATGGCGGGAAACCTAGCGGCGACCCGCGACCGGAACCGACCTGACATCGTCGGACCACCCGAATCGGACACCGGGTGGCACGGTCTTGACCCGGCGGTCAAGATACGGGGATGGACCTGACCTACCCCGCTGAAGCCGAAGCGTTCCGCACCGAGATCCGTGGCTGGTTGGAGGAGAACCTCCCCGACGGCTGGTTCGACGAGGGATTCGAGCAGACGCCCGAGGAGAAGAAGGCGTTCAACGAGGCCTGGCCCGCCAAGCTCTACGGCGGCGGCTGGATCTGCGCCTCCTGGCCCAAGGAGTACGGCGGCAAGGGGCTCAGCACCATGGAGAACGTGGTCCTGGCCGAGGAGTTCGCCCGGGCCAAGGCCCCGCTGCGCGCCGACTTCTTCGGCGACACGCTGGTCGGCCCGACCATCCTCCAGCACGGCACCGAGGAGCAGAAGAAGCACTTCCTGCCCAAGATCATGAAGGGCGAGATGGCGTGGTGCCAGGGCTTCTCCGAGCCCGACTCCGGCTCCGACCTCGCGTCGCTCAAGACGTCGGCCGTGCTCGACGGTGACGAGTGGGTCATCAACGGCCAGAAGGTGTGGACCACCCAGGCCCAGTTCGCCGACTACTGCTTCCTGCTGGCCCGCACCGATCCGGAGGCCCCGAAGCACAAGGGCATCTCGTACCTCCTGGTGCCGATGAAGCAGGACGGCATCGAGGTGCGCGGCATCGTGCAGCCCGACGGGACCGCCGAGTTCAACGAGGTGTTCTTCAGCGACGCCCGCTGCCCGAAGGACAACGTGGTCGGCGGTCTCAACGACGGCTGGAAGGTGGCCAACTCCACCCTCAGCCACGAGCGGGGCATGTCCGCCACCACCGGGTACCGCCGCTTCCAGCAGGAGTACGAGCTGATGGTCGCCGAGGCTCAGCGCAACGGCGCGATCGACGATCCGATCGTCCGCCAGGGCCTGGCCCGCTACTACTCCAAGATCCAGATCCTGCGCATCAACGGCCTGCGCTCGCTCACCCAGACGCTCAACGGCACCAAGGACATGGGCGTCATCGCCCTCGGCCTCACCAACAAGATGTTCTGGTCCGAGATGCACCGCGACGCCATGGAGCTCGGGCTGAGCATCTTCGGGACGGCCTCGATGCTGGTCAGCACCGGCCCCGAGTCCGGCGCCTGGCCGGCCGTGATGCGAGCCAAGGGCCGCGACGCCTACAAGCCGAGCCCGATGATGTCGTCGTTCTTCTTCAGCCGGTCCGAGACCATCTGGGGCGGCACCGCCGAGATCCAGCGCAACATCGTGGGCGAGCGCTTCCTCGGTCTGCCCCGCGAGCCCAAGCCGGCCGCCAAGGAGTAGCCCCGCCCAACCGCATTCCGGGCTCCACCCCGAACTCGTTGCCGTCAGCGCCGCTTCCGGGCGGGCTGTGCAACGAGTTCGGCGTGGTGTCGTTCGGGGGTCGGAACCTGGTGCCGTGAGGGTCGCTTTCCGGGTCGGCGTTGCCGCGAGTTCGACGGGGCGAGCGGTGGCGAGCGGGCCCGGGGTGAGGCTGCGATGATGCGGGTCATGGCGACAGCAGTGCGGGTGGAGGCGGCCGTTCCCGGTCGGCGACGGGCGGGGACGGCTGAGCATCCGGTCGACATCGGGCTGGAGCCGGGCCCGCACGTGCTCCGGTCGGTGATCGAGGCGGTGGTGCGGGCGGAGGTCGCCGAGTTCCGCCGCCGGGCCGAGGAGCAGCGGTTCGTCCGGGTCCTCACCGAGCAGGCGCTGGCCGAGGCGGTGGCGACCGGGACGGTCCGCTTCGGCGATGCCGAGCGGGCTACCGAAGTCGATGACGAGGAGGCCGTGGCCGCCGCCCTGCTGGCGTTCGAGGACGGCCTGTTCGAGGTGTTCGTCGACGAGGAGCCGGTCGCCGGTCTCGACGAGGAGATCGCGCTGACCCCGTCGACCAAGCTCCTCTTCCTGCGGCTCGTGCCGCTGGCCGGCGGCTGAGGTGCTCGACGCCGAGGAGACGCGGACCCGCCTCCGGTCCGTCGCCGATGACCACTGGCGCGGTCCGGCCGAGAAGCGCATCAAGCGGCTGCGCCGCCGCCTGCGGCCGCTCGCCTCGCCGTTCCTGGCTCCGACGGGGTTCGCCGGCGACTACGCCGACCGGCTGAGGGAGAAGCAGCAGCGCCTGGATGCTGCGGCCGCCCTCGATGAGCTGTCGCACGACCAGCTGGTCGACGTGTGCCGGGCCCTGCACCCCCAGATGGGGTCCGGCCTGGCGGCGTGGTGGGTCGCCGCCCAGGCCGAGCCCTACACCCGGGGGTGGGCTCGACGGGCGTTCCGGGCGCCGCGCCACCCGGGGGCCACCCGGGAGGGCCGCGCCGAGCGGCTGCACCACCTGCTCGACGCGCTGGGCCCGTACGGCCAGGACGCTGCGTGGATGGCGGCTTGGGGCCACGGGCTCGGCGGCGAGGTCCCCCGGCCCGGCTTTTCCCCGGCGATCCTCGGCCCCGTGCTGGCGGCCGTGATCGATCAGGGCGGGGCCGAGGGTGACGCGGTGTTCGAGACCCTGGTGCAGATCGGCAACGGCGAGCACCCGATCGGCGTGATGGACCGCCACGTGATCGTCGGGCTGCTTCGCGCCCACCGGCCGGAGGGCTGGGACTTCGTGGAGCGGCTGCTGATCGCCGCCCAGCGGCAGGAGGGCCTGCGGCAATCGATCCTCGAGGCCGTCGACGAGGCGGCGCCGCCGGCGTTCGACCGCATGCTCGACCTCATCCTCGAGCACGACCTGCTCCGGTTCGCCGCCACCGTGCGGGCCGCCACGGTCTGGCTGGGGTTCTCGGCGGATGTCGAGCAGATCCCGATGGTCCGGGAGCGGCTGGCGCGCCTGGTCGTGCTCCGGCGCGACCGGCCGGCGGCCGAGGCGGCGATCCGGTCCGGTGATCGGTGGGACGCCTACCTCGGCCTGTGCGTGGTGGCGATGGACGATGCCTTCGTCGCCCTGGACCTGGCCGACGCGCCGCTGCGCCACGCCGACCCGAACCTGCGCGCCGTGGCGATCCGGTTCCTCGAGATGACCTCGATCGTCCGGGCGCAGGGCCCCCGCTTCGCCCTGCTCGACGACCCCGACCTGGGTGTCGCGGCGCTGGCGTTCCAGACGGTCCGCGGACTGGGCGCCGACGGCTGGCGCAAGGACTCGGTCGATCCCGGTGTGCCCGCCGACGCGTTCGACCGGTTCGAGCGGCTGGCTCGTCGGCTGCCGGAGAAGAAGCGCTCCGTCGCCGATCTGGGGGTCGAGATGACGTCGGTGGTGCTGGACCGGGAGGAGGTGGTGGGCCAGCTGCTCTGGTTCCGTGGACACCGGTCGATGGAGTCGCTCGCCCCCTGGGTGCCATCGATGGGTGCGGCGTCGCGCGAGCAGTTCGCGTTCCAGGTGGGCAAGCACGGGGGCGTCTCCCCGGAGATCCGCTCGATCCTGCTGACGATGGTGGGAGACCGCAGCAGCCGCGTGCGCGAGCAGGCGGTCGCGGCGGTGGGCAAGGGGAGCCTGGCGCCCGCCGAGGCGCCGGAGCTGGAGGCGCTGCTGACCCGCAAGGCGGGGGACCTGCGCCGCAGCGTGATCGGTCTCCTCCTGCGCCAGCCGGTGGGGGCGGTGCTCGCCTCGGTGGAGCGGCTGTGGGCCAGCGGCAACGGACCCCAGCGAGACGCCGCCTGCGAGGTGCTGGCCCACCTCGCCCGATCCCGTCCCCGTGAGGCGGCGCCGCTGGCGACGCGCCTGGCCGCGGACGGGCCCTCGGCGTTCCAGCTGGAGCGCCTGGTCTCGATCCCGGGGGTCGACGTCGGCGCCGCGCCGGGCGACGGCCCACCGCCTCCCGTCGCCCCTCCCCCCACACGAGACGAGCCGACGGCATCGGGGGCACCGACGGCACCCGGGCCCGTCGCACCGCCCGCCGTCTCGGCCCCGACGGCAGCGGTGGATGCCGCGCTCGGCGATGTCGGGCCGGGGCTGGGCCTGTACGACCCGGCCCGCCGCACGCCGGTGCGCCCGCCGCGTCCCGTCGACCACCGCCCGTCGCCCGTGGCCGGTGCCATCGTCAGCGAGCTCGACGACCTGGTGGCGGCGCACCGGGACACCACCTTCGTGCTGACCACCTGGCAGGGCGCCACCGACGTGCTGCTCGGTGACGCGAACCACTGGCTCCCGCACCCCTTCCACTCAAGGATGGACGACGGGACCGGCGGCATGATCCTGCCGGCGGTGTTCCGGCCCTGGTGGGAGGAGCGATCGGCCGACCTGCGCACCGCCACCGGGCACGACGCGGTCGACGCCCTCGCCCTGCTCGAGGCGTCGGCGCAAGGCCGGGTCTCGTGGGAGCAGCAGGGGTCGGGGTCATGGTGGCTGCCGATCATGCGGTCGGTCGTGGGCGGCGAGCCGGGCGAGCTGCGCCACCGGGAGGTCGTCCAGCACGTCTTGTCGTGGCTGGCCGTGGACGAGGCGGCGGCCGCTCCCGACGTGGTGGCGACGCGCTCGCTCGACGGCATCGAGGCGGTGCTCGGTTCCATCCCCTCGGGGCGCCTGCAGGAACTCGGCTCCGACCGAGGGCGCCTCGACTGGCGGTCCGCGCGATCGGAGTGGCGTCCCCTCGTGGGGTCGATGGCCTGGACGGGCCTGCTCACCTGGGAGCTGGGGTCCTCGTCGTCCTCGCTCCCGCGCGAGGACCTCCTCCGGTGGTTCGGCCTGCTGCGGTGGCTGGATCGTCCCGGAGCCCGGGTGGCGCGATCGCTGCCGCCGGCGAACCTGGTCCTCCGGGCGTTCGAGGAGGACGGTGCGAACGAGCACGATCTCCTCGACGTCGTCATGGAGAGCGGCACCCGAACCTTCGCCGAGTGGACCCGCCGCCGCCGAGGGTCGTTCGTCTCCCTCCACCCCCGAGGCGCTGCGGTGGTGGACCGGCTGCGGGACCGGGTGATCGAGATCGAGCGATCGCGAGGCGAGCTGCCGACGCCGGCCAGCGCGCTGGCGACCCGCGTGGGCAGCATCGAGGGTGCCGACCTGGTGTTCGACCTGCTGGCGCGCCTCGGACGGTCCACCCTGGTGCGCGGCTACCTCGGCAGCAACGAGGGCCGAGAGGCCGTGTACAGCCACCTGCTCCAGGTGAGCTATCCCGCCGACGGCGATGACGCGGACTCGATCCGGGCGCTGGCCAAGGTCCGCAAGCTCCGAGACGCCCGGCTGGTGGACCTGGCCGTGTTCGCCCCGCAGTGGGCGGTGCTGATCGAGGAGGCGCTCGGCTGGGACGGCCTGGCCGATGGCGTCTGGTGGTACCACGCCCACACCAAGGACGACCGGTGGACCGTCGACCACGAGGTGCGCGAGACGTGGGCGGCGCTGTCCGCCGAGCGGACGCCGCTGGCTGCGGAGGACCTGGTGGCCGGCGCGGTCGACGTGGGCTGGTACCGCCGGGCGCGCACGGCGCTGGGTGACGATCGGTGGAAGGTGCTGCACAAGGCGGCGAAGTTGGCGTCGGGAGGGTCCGGGCACCGGCGGGCCCAGCTCTTCGCCGAGGCGATGGACGGCTCCGTGTCGGGGCCGGCGCTGCGCGACCGCATCGCCGCCAAGCGCCACCAGGACTCGGTGCGAGCGCTGGGGCTGGTCCCCCTTCCGGACGATCCCGCGAAGCGGGACGCAGCGGCGCTCGATCGCTACGGCGTGCTCCGCGAGTTCGAACGGGGCTCCAAGGCCTTCGGCAGCCAGCGCCAGGCCAGCGAGGCCGCGGCGGTGCGCATCGGGGTCGAGAACCTGGCCCGGACCGCGGGCTACCCCGATCCCCAGCGGTTCATCTGGGCGATGGAGGCGGCCGAAGCCGGCGACCTGGCCGACGGCCCGGGGGTGATGGCCGACGGGGAGCTCACCGTGACCCTGTCGGACGATTCCCAGGGCACCCCTGC
>CALANQ010000344.1 GCA_937926025.1 uncultured Acidimicrobiales bacterium | reverse complement strand
CGCACCCGCCACGACAGGTACGCCGGATCGATGGGGAGGCAGTGGCCGCCCACCCCCGGACCCGGGCGGAAGGGCATGAACCCGAACGGCTTGCTCTCCGCCGCGTCGATGGCCTCCCAGATGTCGATGCCCAGGTCCCGGGCGAACATCGCCAGCTCGTTGACCAGCGCGATGTTCACGTGCCGGAAGGTGTTCTCCAGCAGCTTGGTGAGCTCCGCTTCCTTGGGGGACCGCACCGGCACGGTCCGCACCACGATGTCGTCGTAGAAGCCCTGGACGCGGGCCAGGCTGGCCTCGTCGATGCCCGAGACCACCTTGGGCGTGGTCTCCAGGGTGTAGGTCTTGTTGCCCGGGTCGATGCGCTCGGGCGAGTAGCCGGCCTGGAAGTCGGTGCCCGCCTTCAGGCCGCTGGCGTCCTCGAGGATGGGGAGCATCAGCTCCTCGGTGGTGCCCGGGTAGGTGGTGGACTCCAGGATCACGCAGGCGCCCGCACGGAGGTGCCGTCCGAGCTGGGCGGCCGACGCCTCGATGAACGACAGGTCGGGCATGCCCTCGCGCAGCGGCGTCGGCACGGAGATGACCGCGATGTCGAACCCGGCCAGGTCGGCATCGTCGGCGCTGGGGTGGAACCGGCCGGTGGCCAGGATCGCCCGCAGCCGTTCGTCGGGGATGTCCTCGATGAACGACCGGCCGTCCGCGAGCTGCTCGATGCGCCCGCGATCGAGGTCGTAGCCGACCACGTCGTACCCCTGCTCCACCGCCCGGACCGCCAGGGGAAGGCCCACGTAGCCCTGCCCGATGACCGCGACCCGCGTCGCGGCATTGCCCGTGCTCTCGCTCATGATCCTCCCTGGTTCCCCCTGGCCGGTTCGGCGATCCGACGGTACCACCGGCCCGTCCACCGACCCGACCCCGCAGGTAGCGGGGTACAGTCCGCTCACCCCACCGACTTGGAGGTCGCCGTGTCCCCTCGAGCCCTGCAGAACCTGGTGGGAGGTACCGCCTCCGATGCCGCCGACGGCGCCACCATCGACCTGGTCGACCCGTCTACCGGTGAGGTGTTCGCCACCTCCCCGCGCTCGGGTGCGGCGGATGTCGACGCCGCCTGCCAGGCCGCGGCGCAGGCGTTCGACAGCTGGCGGGACACCACCCCGGGCGAGCGCCAGAAGGCCCTGCTCAAGCTGGCCGACCTGGTCGAGGAGCACGCCGACGAACTGGTCGCGCTGGAGTCGGAGAACACCGGAAAGCCCATCGGCCTGACCTCGGACGAGGAGATCCCGCCGATGGTCGACCAGATCCGCTTCTTCGCCGGTGCCGCCCGCGTCCTCGACGGCCTCTCCGCCGGGGAGTACATGGCCGGGCACACCTCGTGGATCCGCCGGGAGCCGGTGGGGGTGTGCGCCCAGGTCACGCCGTGGAACTACCCGATGATGATGGCCGTCTGGAAGATCGCGCCCGCGCTGGCCGCCGGCAACACGGTCGTCCTCAAGCCGTCGGACACCACGCCGGTCTCCACGCTGAAGCTGGCCGAGCTGGCGGCCGAGGCGTTCCCCGAAGGCGTCCTCAACGTGATCTGCGGTGACCGGGAGACCGGCGCCGCGCTCGTGTCCCACAAGATCCCCCAGATGGTGTCCATCACCGGCTCGGTGCGCGCCGGGATGGAGGTCATGCGCAGCGCCTCCGACGACCTGAAGAACGTCCACCTGGAGCTGGGCGGCAAGGCGCCGGTCCTGGTGTTCGAGGATGCCGACATCGAGGCCGCTGCAGAGGCGATCGCCATCGCCGGGTACTTCAACGCTGGCCAGGACTGCACCGCCGCCACCCGGGTGCTGGCCGCCCCCGCCATCCACGACGAGCTCGCCGCCGCCCTGAAGGCGCAGGCCGAGGGCCACACCACCGGCCCGCCGTCGAACCCCGACGCAGACTTCGGCCCGCTGAACAACGCCAACCAGCTCGAGCGGGTGGCGGGCATCGTGTCCCGCGCCCCCGACCACGCCTCGGTGCTGGCCGGCGGCTCGCAGGTCGGCGACGCCGGCTACTTCTTCGCCCCCACGGTCATCAGCGGCCTGCGCCAGGACGACGAGCTGATCCAGAGCGAGATCTTCGGCCCCGTCATCACGCTGCAGTCCTTCGCGGACGAGGACGAGGCCCTCCGGTACGCCAACGGGGTGGAGTACGGCCTGGCCTCCAGCGTGTTCACCACGGACCACGCCCGGGCCCTGCGGGTGTCGCGTCGCCTGGACTTCGGCTGCGTGTGGATCAACACCCACATCCCGCTGGTGGCGGAGATGCCCCACGGCGGCTTCAAGCACTCCGGCACCGGCAAGGACCTGAGCATGTACGGCTTCGAGGACTACACCCGCATCAAGCACGTGATGAGCGCCTTCTGATGAAGGTCCTGCTGGTGGGTGCGGGCGGCGTCGGGTCCGCCTTCGTGAAGATCGCGGCGCGACGCGACTTCATCGCGTCGCTCGTGGTCGCCGACATCGACGCGGCCCGCGCCGCCGAGGTGGCGGCCACGTTCGGCGGCGACGCCAAGGGCATCGACCTCGACGCGTCGGACGCCGCGGCCATCGAGGCGGTCCTGCGTGCCGAGGGCACCACGGTGCTCATGAACGCCGCCGACCCGAGGTTCGTGATGCCGCTGTTCGAGGCCGCCTTCGCCGCCGGCTGCGACTACATGGACATGGCCATGTCGCTGTCGCGGCCGCACGCCGTGCGCCCCTACGAGGAGTGCGGCGTCAAGCTCGGCGACCAGCAGTTCGCGGTGGCCGACCAGTGGGAGGCGGCGGGCCGCCTGGCGCTCGTCGGCATGGGCGTCGAACCTGGCCTGTCCGACGTGTTCGCCCGCTACGCCGCCGACAACCTGTTCGACGAGATCGACGAGGTCGGCATCCGCGACGGCGCCAACCTCGTGGTCGCCGGGTACGACTTCGCCCCCACCTTCAGCATCTGGACCACCATCGAGGAGTGCCTCACCCCGCCGGTGATCTGGGAGGCCGATCGGGGCTGGTTCACCACCGCGCCCTTCAGCGAGCCCGAGGTGTTCGACTTCCCGGAGGGCATCGGCCCGGTCGAGTGCGTCAATGTCGAGCACGAAGAGGTGCTCCTGGTGCCCCGCTGGGTCGACTGCAAGCGGGCCACGTTCAAGTACGGCCTCGGCGACGAGTTCATCGACGTCCTCAAGACCCTGCACAAGCTCGGCCTCGACGGCACCGACCCGGTCACCGTCAAGGGCGGCTCCGTGTCGCCCCGCGACGTGGTGGCCGCATGCCTGCCGAACCCGGCCACGCTGGGCGACAAGATGACCGGCAAGACGTGCGCCGGCACCTGGGTCACCGGCATCGGCAAGGACGGCCACCCGCTGTCCACGTACCTGTACCACGTGGTCGACAACGAGGAGACCATGGCCGAGTACGGCTCCCAGGCGGTGGTCTGGCAGACCGCGGTCAACCCGGTGGTGGCCCTCGAGCTGGTCGCCAACGGGACCTGGTCCGGCGCCGGCGTGCTGGGCCCGGAGGCGTTCGACAGCGTGCCGTTCCTCGACCTGCTCACCGAGTACGGCTCCCCCTGGGGCCGCAAGGACCTGTATTCGATCCCACGCTGAAGGAGAAGGCGATGGCCAGCGCACCCGATCTGCTGCCCCACGAGGACGACGGCGTCTACCTCACCGACGGCGGCCTGGAGACGGACCTGATCTTCCTGCGCGGCATCGACCTGCCCGAGTTCGCCAGCTTCCCGCTGCTCGACGACGATGCCCTGCGCGAGGTGCTCCGGGACTACTACCGGGACTACCTCCACATCGGGGCGTCGGCCCAGGTCGGCATGGTGCTGGAGACGCCCACGTGGCGGGCCAGCAGCGAGTGGGGCGAGCTGCTCGGCTACGACGCCGCCCGGCTGGCCGACGTCAACCGGCGTGCGGTGGAGCTCATCGCCGAGCTGCGTCACACCGACGGCGAGGCCGGCGTCGTCATCAGCGGGTGCATCGGTCCCCGGGGCGACGCCTACGTCGACCTCGGTTCCATGACGCCCGAGCAGGCCACCGACTACCACCGCGTCCAGGCCGCGGCCCTGGCCGCGGCCGGCGCCGACGTCATCAGCGGCATGACCCTCACCAACGTGGCGGAGGCCGTCGGCGTGGTCCGAGCCGCGGCCCTGGAAGGGCTGCCCTCGGTGGTGTCGTTCACGGTGGAGACCGACGGCCGGCTGCCCGACGGCACCGACCTGGCCGACGCCATCGCCGCGGTCGACGACCAGACCGACTCGGCGGCCGCGTACTACCTGATCAACTGCGCCCACCCGGACCACTTCCGGTCCACGCTGGACGAGAGCGCCGAGCCCCTGGGGCGGCTGCGCGGCGTGAAGGCCAACGCCTCCCGGATGAGCCACGCGGAGCTCGACGAGAGCCCCGAGCTCGACGACGGCGACCCGCTGGAGTTCGGCGGCCAGCTCGCCGCCCTGCACGCCGCCCACCCCCATCTCAACGTGCTCGGCGGCTG
>CALANQ010000343.1 GCA_937926025.1 uncultured Acidimicrobiales bacterium | reverse complement strand
GTAGGCCGGATGCGGGAGGCCGGGCTCGACGCCATCGGTGCCGGCGCCGTTCTCGAACACGATCCGGATCTTCGGCTCGGCCTCGTAGGCGGAGAGCGCCTGGCTGTAGGTCTTGCCGGTGAAGCGGTCCGACGGGAACGGCAGCGTGGTGAGCTGCTCGTCGGACCCGAGGACCTGCTGGCCGATGTAGGGCGCGATGGCCTTGATCGACGCGCCGTTCGGCGTCTCCCGCTTCACGTACAGGTCGAGGAACTCGTCCCACCGCTGGAGGATGTCGGGCACCGCGAACATCTCGGCGTGGCCGCCGTTCACCAGGATGAACCGCTTCTTCGTGGTGCCGGTGAAGTTCGGGATCATCGAGGCGACGTGGCCGTTGACCTGCTCGTCCTGCCAGGCGGAGATCAGCAGCACGGGCACCTTGATGCGGTTCACGAACGTGGCCGGGGCGAACGAGTCACCGAGGCCGAGCACCGTCGGGTAGTAGGGGTCGGTGTCGATGCGGCTGGTCAGGTCGACGGTCTGGGAGCGCATCTTCTGGTTGAAGGCGCAGATGGCATCGCCCTGCTCGATGCGCTCCTTCACCCACCGCTGACCGGCCGGCTCGGCTTCGTCGTAGCGGCCCTTGATCCACTCCTTGGCGAACCCCGTGTTGAGGATGCCCGAGGGGCGGAGCAGCTGGCGGAAGCCGTCGTCGTAGGTGCCGCCGACGGCGATGGCCGCCAGGCTCGGGGGCTGGGTGGCGGCGGCGTAGAGCGCAGCGTTGCCCGGGTAGGAGAGGCCGACCAGGCCGACCTTGTGGTTCTTGACCCACGGCTGGGCAGCGACGGCCTCGACCACGTCGTAGCCGTCGGTGGCCTGGGGGTCCTCCCAGAGTTGGAACGAGCCGCCCGAGCAGGCGGTGCCGCGGATGTTCACGCCGACGGTGGCGTAGCCCAGCGCGTTGGCGATGGTGGTGGAGGCCGCGGTGCCGCTCCCCGCCGGGTTCGACGGGTCGTAGCCCGAGTACTCGACGAGCGTGGGGTACGGGCCCTTGTCGGCCGGGCCGGGCAGGCGGACCATGGCGGACAGGAGGGTGCCGTCGCGGGTCTTCAGGTACTGGAAGCCGTTGACCAGCTTCTGGCTCTTGTAGAAGGTCGATGACGGCTTCGACAGGAGGCGGCCGACGCTGACCGGGTCCGACGGCTCGGTCTTGGAGGAGTCGATGCGGCGGACCGTGTAGCCGGTCCCGGTCTTCACGTACCGCATCACCAGGTAGCCGTTGGCGTCGGTGCGGCGGAAGTCGCGCGGGATCGGGTCACCGGAGTCGGGCAGCTCGAGGGTGGGGACCAGGTCTCCGTCCTTGTCGTAGAGGGCGACCAGCGCGTTGGGCGCGGTCTCCACCGTGATCTGGCCGGTGCCGCCCCGGGCCACGACCTTGTTGACGGGCTGGCACGCCGTGACCCCGAAGGCCACCAGCGCGGCCACCATGGCAGCCAGCGCCGCCCGTCGCATCTTCATCCCCTGCATCCCTGCCCCCTTGGCGTCGACCGCCGACCGTACCCAACCGTTCCCCGCCCGTCCCAGCGGGAGCACCTGCTCAGAGCGTGGATCGATCGACCCGGGCCGGCACGCCGCACAGGTGCTGCCAGCCCTTCGGCACCCGCCGCGACGAGATCATCCCGGCGTCGATCAGCGCGCCGAGGATCGGGCGGGTGGCCTCCTGGCGGATGGCGGTGCGCTCGGGCGACCGGTTCACCGCCTTCCAGGTGGCCCAGCCGTCGAGCCCGATGGTCTCGTACACGCCGGGGTGCACCAGGAACTCGTACATCTGGCGGATCGCGACGGGGACCACATGGTGGATGCCCCAGCGCTCGCCCCGTCCGGCCTTCGCCCACACGTCGGGCAGCATCGACCGGGCGAACGACAGGTGCCGGGCCTCCTCCTGGCGGTGGTACCGGTTGACGGTGGCCAGGAAGGGGTCGGTGTCGGGGTGCTCGCTGGCCAGCTTCTGGAGCAGATCGGGGATCTCCTCGCCGGAGATGACCATCGTGTAGAGCGTGGCCGGGTGGTTGAGGATCCAGCGGGTCCCGACGCGATCGAACCAGCGGATCAGGATGTTGGCGGCCAGCGGGTTGCGGGCGGTGGGGCCGATCTGGCGGATGACCCGCTGGAAGAGGCGCTGATGGCGGGTCTCCTCGCCCATCTCGTGGAACAGGTACGTGATGCGGGGGGCGGCGATGTCGTCGGCCTGGGCGACGAAGCCGGCTTCGAGGACGGCTTCGAACCGGATGCCGTTGTCGAACATGGAGGCCACCTCCTCCCGGCTGAGGGTGCGCTTCTGCTCGGCGGTGAGCTCCAGCCCGAGGCCGTGGACCGACAGGAGCTCGTCGGCGATGAGCTGGCCGTCGCCCACGTTGCCGAGCAGGTCCACGTCGGGGTCGATGACCCGCTTGGCGGACGCACGGTTGAGGCGCTCGACGCGCTCGACGACACCGGTGGAGCTCATGGATCGACCATAAACCGACCATCGGTCGGTTTACAAGGAATGGGACGAACGTCACTCGGTAGGCTCTCCCCTCGTGACCGCCCCCACCCGACGGCCCGGCCGACCTCGCGGCGCCCAGCAGGATCCGGCCGAACGCCGGGCCGCGCTGGTCGACGCCGCCACCCGCGCCATCGCCACCCACGGCGCCACCGCGTCCATGGAGCAGATCGCCGCCGAGGCCGGCGTCTCCAAGGCCACCCTCTACGACAACTTCGACGGCAAGGCCGGGCTCACCGACGCCCTGCTGGAGCGGTACGGGCGGGAGGTGCTGGAGCAGTTCGCCCGCGGCCTCGGGGGCCCGCTCACCGGCCAGCAGGTGGTGCGCGGCGGCATCGAGATCTTCGTGCGCCTCATCGAGGCCCAGCCGGAGACCTACCGCTTCATCGTCCTCAACGCCGACGGCGGCGCCGTCATGGCCGACGTGGCGGCACCCGTCACCGCCCTCGTCCGCAGCGAGCTCGCCCGTCAGGGCCTCGACGACACCGGTTCCGAGGCCCTGGCGCACATGACCCTCGGCGCGGTGTTCACCGCCACCGAGTGGTGGTGCGCCACCCGCACCCCGCCCCGCGACGCCTTCGTCGAGCTGCTCGTGGGCTACGTGTGGGCCGGCTTCAGCGCCTCGGGCCTCCAGGAGAGCGACGAGCCCGTCGACCTCACCGCCGTCGCCACCGCCATCGCCCTCGCCATCGACCCTCCGGCGATCTGAGCCCCGCACCCCGCCCGGCGATCAGAACGTCGCCGCCCGACCTCCTCGGCGGAACTTCGTGGGCGAGCGTTGCGGATCCGAGCCGCAACCACACGACGTTCGGGTGCGGCGCGGGCGGGCGAACCGGCGGTCAGTAGTGCAGGTCGGCGTGGTGCTCGGCGAACCACTTCCAGACCTCGACGGCGGCGTCCTCGCCCACCTGGGAGTGGTCCAGCTCACGATCGCCGACGGGCCGGATCAGGTCGTCCCAGAAGGCGTCGTCGTCGAAGCGGCCGTACCGGCGGGCGTCCTCCCGCGTGGAGGCGTAGACGACCCGGTCCACCCGGGCCCACATGGCGGCGCCCGCGCACATGGGGCACGGCTCGCAGCTGGTGTAGAGCGTGGTACCGGTCAGGTGCGGCCGGCCCAGCGCCTGGGACGCAGCCCGGATGGCCACCACCTCGGCGTGGGCGGTGGGGCCGTCGGTTGCCAGCACCGAGTTGTGGCCTTCGCCGGTGACCTCGTCGCCCCGAGCGACCACCGCGCCGAACGGACCGCCGGCACCGGCCTCGACGCCCTGCTTCCCCAGCGCCACCGCCCGCCGGATCATCTTCTCGTCGACCTCGCTCATCTCCCCAACGCTACGAGGCCTCACGATCGGGTCGCGGCGACCGACAGGAAGAGCAGGCCGGGTCGCGATCGAGCGGAGGAGCGATGGGGCGGATCACCGCAGCGCTCTACGTGGACGTCGACAACATCGCCAGCGGCCTGATGAAGCTCGACCGGGACGTCGGGATCGCCTTCCTGCGCGACCCCGGCCCACTGGTGGAGCGGCTGGCCGCCCCCGACCGGCACGACGGCAACCGTCGGTACCTCCTGGTCCGGCGCGCCTACCTCAACCCCGCCGGCCGGATCCCGGACCCCGATGCACCCACGGACCCGGACCGGCGCGTGCCGATCAGCGAGTGCCGCGGCCCGTTCACCCGAGCCGGGTTCGAGGTGGTCGACTGCCCGGTCCTCGCCCCGAAGACCAAGAACGCCGCCGACATCCGGATCGTGGTGGACGCCCTCGATGCCATCAACGGGGCCGTGCGCTTCGACGAGTTCATCGTCGCATCGAGCGACTCCGACTTCACGCCGCTGCTCCTGCGCCTGCGGGCCGACGACCGGCGCACGACGATCATCACGGCCGGGCCGCTCGCCGCGGCCTACGGGGCGGCGGCAGACCGCCGGATCACCGGGTCCGACCTCGTCGGTCTCCTCGCCCCCGAGCGCCACCTCGTGGTC
>CALANQ010000342.1 GCA_937926025.1 uncultured Acidimicrobiales bacterium | reverse complement strand
CCGCCGCATGCTCGCCGCCGCCGGGCTGGACCTGCCGGGCGAACCGCAGACCTGAGGCCCCGGTCCCGAACCCGCTCCCGATCCCGGTCCCGCCCGGGCTCACCGGGGCGGATCGGCCATCGGAGTTCGGATTCGGGGCCGGTGGCTGGCACGCTGGATGCCGCCATGTCCGCCCCCTCCACCGCCACCGAGGCCCGCAGCCTGCAGATCGGCCCGCACGAGGTGTGGCCCCCGGTGGTGCTGGCGCCGATGGCCGGCGTCACCAACGCCGTGTTCCGCGACCTCTGCCGCACGCACGGCGCCGGGCTGTACGTCAGCGAGATGATCGCGGCCCGCGGGCTGGTGGAGCGCCAGGAGAAGACGTTCTCCCTGGCCCGGTTCGGCCCCGGCGAGCAGCCCCGGTCGATCCAGCTCTACGGCACCAACCCGGCGGTCATGCACGACGCGGCGCGCCAGCTGGTGGCCGAGCAGGGCGCCGAGCACATCGACCTCAACTTCGGCTGCCCCGTCCGCAAGGTCACCCGTCACGGTGGCGGGTCGGCGCTGCCCTGGCGGCGCACCCTCTTCGCCCAGGTGGTGGGGGCGGCGGTCAAGGGCGCCGGCGACGTGCCGGTCACCGTCAAGCTGCGCATGGGCATCGATGACGACCACCTCACCTACCTGGACGCCGGTCCCATCGCCGAGGCCCAGGGCGCCGCCGCCGTGGCGCTCCACGCCCGCACCGCGGAGCAGGCCTACTCGGGGCGCGCCGACTGGAGCGCCATCGCCCGCCTCAAGGAGGCGGTGCACGACGTGCCGGTGCTCGGCAACGGCGACATCTGGGTGGCCGCCGACGCGCTGCGCATGGTCGACGAGACCGGCTGCGACGGCGTGGTGGTGGGCCGCGGCTGCCTCGGGCGGCCCTGGCTGTTCGGCGATCTGGCGGCGGCGTTCCGGGGCGAGGCCGTGGACTCGGCCCCGCCGATGGCGGTGGTGGCCGCCACCCTGCGCGACCACGCCCGGCGCCTGGCCGAGTGGCACGGCGACCACGTGGGCGTGAAGGACATCCGCAAGCACGTCGGCTGGTACCTGCAGGGCTACCCCGTGGGCCCGGCCGTCCGGAAGCGGCTGGTCCAGGCCGACACGCTGGACCAGTTCGAGGCGATCCTCGACGAGCTGGACCCCACGGTGGAGCTCCCACCGGAGTCCATCGGCCTGCCGCGGGGCCACCAGCACGGGCCGCGCCCGGTCACCGTGCCCGACGGCTTCTGGGACGACCGCGACAGCCCGGATCCGCTCGGCTCCGGCGCCGACGCCTACACCTCGGGCGGCTGATCCCCCGCCACCGCACCCGCAAGGCGCCCGGCGGCCCGCTCGGCGATGACCAGGTCCAGCGTCGGGGCGGTGAGGGCGGCGGCGAGGATGGCTCGGTCGGCGGCCACGGCCCGGGCGGTCTCGGCGGTCATCGCGGCCCGGGCCAGCCAGGCGTCGACGGCGGCGATGAGCGCCTCGTTCTCGGCGACGATGCCGGCGGCGTCGCGGCGGGCCACGGCCTCGGCCGGGTCCAGGCGGTCGTCCTCGTCGAGCGGTTCGGGCCGGGTGCGCTCGACGCGGTCCACGAACCGCTCCAGCGCGTCGAGGGTGATCCGCTGGTTGCGCCGGGCGCGGAAGGCTCCGACCGTGAGGTCCACCCGGGGCGTCAGGTGCGGCTCGGACTCCTCGACGATCGGGCTGCGGGGCGTGCCCGGTTCGACCCGGATCACCACGACCGGCTCGTCCACCGGGCCCGGGTCGGTGCCCAGCGGGACCACCTGCACCACCGCATCGGGACGATCCGGTCCGGGCTCGGCCAGCCGCCACCCCCGGCCCGACACGACCGCGGCCACCAGCTCGGTGACCCAGCCGGCCTCGAGGTCGGGGGCGGCGTCGAGGCGGAGCCGCAGCGGGTCGGTCACGCGGTGATGGTACCGGCGCCCCGCCGCCGCCCTCGGAGGCGCGCCCGGGCCTCTCGGCCGAGCACGACCAGCGCGGCGGCCCCGGCGACGGCGCTGACCACGAGCGCGGGGCCGTCGTTGCGGGCACCGGTGAACACCAGCCGGACATCGTGCTGGCCGGGCGGGACGGCGAAGCGCACGAGCCCCTCGCTCGACGCCGTGACCGGCACGCGCCGGCCGTCGACGGTGGCGTGCCACCCGGGGTCCTCGGCGACGGGCGCGACCACGACGGTGTCGAGCGCCGACGCCGCCCCCGGGCCAGGGTCCGCATCCACCTGCCAACGGTAGGACTCGGTGTCGGCATCCACCAGGTCGGCCTCGAGGCGGGCGGTGGGTGGGCGGAGCGCGTCGCCGTCGGGCTGGAGGAGGTCGGCCACGTCGGGGGCACCGGCGTCGGGCAGGACCTCGTAGACGGCGAGCGGACCGTCGGTCTCGATGAGGCGGTACCCGGCCTGGCCGTCGAGCCGGCGGGCCGGATCCGGCGTGGTGACCACCACGTGGGTGATGCCGGCCCGCCGGATGGGGCCGAGGGCATCGGCAGGCGAGAGCGTGGCCAGGACCCGGGCCGGGAGCACCCCGGCCCCCGGGTGGCGGGTGGCCTCGGCGAAGTAGAGCTGGGCTGTGTTGCGGCCCGACGCGCTGGCCAGCCACCGCACCGGCTCCGAGGTGCCGAGCGGGACGAACGGCGACGGCTCCACGAACAGCACGCGGGAGGGGAGGGCCACGTCGGCCTTCGCCAACCGGCCGACGGCCTGCAGGTCGGGGGTGGGCGCCGGCGCGGACTGACGCGGGTCCAGCGGCCCGCTCAGGAGGAACGGCGACAGGGCGGCGAGGCCCACGACGAGGGCCGCGGTGGTCCGGAGGGCGAGGGGCGGGCGGAGGTGGGCGAGCCCGTCAGCCAGCACCACCGCGAGGGGCAGCAGGAGGAGCGAGCCGGCCAGCACCAGCCCGCGGTTCGGCAGCTGCACCCACAGCTCCCGGGGCGCCCAGCCGGCCGCCTCGATCAGGTGGGCGGCCACCAGGTACGCCAGGCCGGTGAGCGGCGCGGCCAGCCAGCGCCGCGGCGATCCGGGGCGGGTCGCCCGGCCGAGGGCCAGCGCCAGGGCGACGGCCACGGCCACCGCCAGGAACGTCGGGTAGAGCACGTCACCGGCCAGCACGTCGCCCAGGCGCCGGCCCAGCGACGGCGTGTCGAACGCCGACAGCTCGCCCCGCAGGGCCCGCTCCCGGATGGCGGGCACCAGCCAGAACGCGGCGACCGCCGCCCCCCAGGCGCCGCTCCCGACGGCGAGGAGCAGGTGGCGCCCGGCCCACGGCCGGCGCACCGTCAGCACCAGGCCCGGGGCGACCACCACCAGCACCAGCAGGGAGATGGGGTGGAGGATCAGCAGCCAGCCCACGCCCAGCGCGGTTGCCGCCGCCACCCGGAGCGAGCCGGTGCGGACGATCCGCACGAGCCCCGCCAGCACCAGGAGCTGCGCCGGCGCCGCCACCGCCTGGGGCACGAGGCCCACGGCGTACAGCCCGGCCAGGCCGCCGCCCACCGAGGCCCCCACGAACAAGGTGAGCACCCCGGCGATGGCCGCGGCCCGACGGGTCAGCCCCAGCTCCCGGCACAGCACGGCCATCGTCGGTGGCAGCAGGGCGATGGACACCGACCCGAGCACGGCGAACGATCGGGCCGGGTGGACCACGCCCAGCGACGCCACCCGTACCGCGGCCGAGGCCAGGGTCAGCCCTGGGCCGTAGACGGCGAACAGCCGGTAGCCGGAGCCGAACACGGGGAACCAGCCGTCGGTGCGGCCCTGGCGCAGCAGGTGCATGCCGGCGTCGGTCCGGGCCACGTGGGCCATCACGTCGGTCCCCGCCGGGGTGCGGGCGAGGAAGCCCTTGTGCGTCAGCCACAGGCCGCCGAGCACTGAGATCGCCAGCAGCCACCGGTACGCGACCGGTGACAGGTCGGGGGCTCCGCCGTCCCCGGCGGCAGGCGCAGCCATCGGACGAGCTTCACACAGGCGCCACCCGGTGGAGCGGACGCGGGAAGGGTGGAACTCGGGGCCGGGCGTGCGATGATGGGGCCCGTGCGCGTGCCTGGAGCTGTCCCCGCCGACCTCCGGGATCCCAGCGACGACTCGCCCAAGGAGGCGTGCGGTGTGTTCGGCGTCTACGCGCCGAACCAGCCCGTCGCCCACATGACCTACCTGGGCCTGTACGCCCTGCAGCACCGCGGCCAGGAGGCGGCGGGCATGGCGTCAGCGACTACGAGGACATCACGGTCGTGAAGGACATGGGCCTCGTCGCCCACGTGTTCGACGACCGGACCCTCGCCCCGCTCACCGGCCACCTCGCCATCGGCCACACGCGGTACTCCACCACCGGGTCCAGCTCGTGGCGCAACGCCCAGCCGGTGTACCGGGCGTCGGGCGCCACCCAGTTCGCCCTCGGCCACAACGGCAACCTGGTGAACACCGGCGAGCTGGCCGAGGAGGCCGGGATGCTGCCGGGCACGGTGGCCAGCGACAGCGACCTGGTGGCCGAGCTCGTCGCCCTCGAGCTGGAGCGCCAGGGCCAGGAGCGCGAGCACGACGCCTCGCTGCCGGTGCCCACGCTCGATGCGGCGCTCATGAACGTGCTGCCCCACCTGCAGGGCGCGTTCTCGCTGGTGCTCATGGACGAGCACCGCATCATCGGCATCCGCGACCCCAACGGGTTCCGGCCCCTGTGCCTCGGCCGGCTGGAGCACGGCGGCTGGGTCCTGGCGTCGGAGTCACCAGCGCTCGACGTGGTCGGTGCGGACTTCGTCCGGGAGATCGAACCGGGCGAGATGGTGGTCATCGACGCCGAGGGCGTGCGCTCCGCCCGCCCGTTCCCGGCCGATCGGCTCAACCCGAAGCTCTGCGTCTTCGAGTTCGTCTACTTCGCCCGCCCCGACACCCGCCTCTACGGCAAGAGCGTCCACTTCGCCCGGGTGCGCCAGGGCGAGCTGCTCGCCGAGCAGGCTCCGGTTGAGGCCGACATGGTCATGGGCGTGCCGGAGTCCGGCATCCCCGCTGCCGAGGGCTACGCCCGCGCCAGCGGCATCCCGTACGGCCAGGGCCTGGTGAAGAACCGCTACATCGGCCGCACGTTCATCGCCCCCTCCCAGGAGATGCGGGCGCTGGGCGTGCGCATGAAGCTCAACCCGCTCAAGGAGAACCTCCAGGGCAAGCGGGTGGTGGTGGTCGACGACTCCGTCGTGCGCGGCACCACCCAGAAGCAGCTGGTCAAGATGCTGCGCGAGGCCGGCGTCAAGGAGGTCCACCTCCGGCTCACCTCGCCGCCCATCAAGTGGTCGTGCTTCTACGGCATCGACACCGGCGAGCGCTCCGAGCTGCTGGCCGCCAACCTCGAGCTGGACCAGATCCGGGCGTTCCTGAACGTGGACTCCATCGCGTTCATCACCCTCGACCGGCTCATCGCCTCCACCGGCACCAGCGGCGCCGGGTTCTGCGACGCCTGCTTCACCGGCAACTACCCGGTCGACGTGCCCGTCACGCTGAGCAAGGGCGTGCTGGAGACCGACGATGCGCTGGGCGGTGCCGGGTGCGACCCCACGCCGGTCCCGGTCACCACCGAGGGACTGTTCGGCAGCAGCCTGCTCCCGGCCGACGAAGCCCGCCAGGACCAGTAGCCCCCGCTCGTTCCCCGTTCGACCCGATGAAGAAGGATCCCGCCTGATGGGTGAGACGTACGAAGCCGCTGGTGTGAGCATCGAGGCGGGTGAGGAAGCGGTCCAGCGCATCAAGGACAAGGTGCGCTCCACGTTCCGACCCGAGGTCATCGGCGACATCGGTGGGTTCGGCGGCCTGTTCTCGTTCGCCAACCACCGCTACCGCCACCCGGTCCTGGTGTCGTCCACCGACGGCGTCGGCACCAAGGCGCTCATCGCCCAGGCGTCGGGCCGCTTCGACACCATCGGCGTCGACCTGGTGGCCATGTGCGTCGACGACCTGGTCTGCCAGGGCGCCGAGCCGCTGTTCTTCCTGGACTACATCGCCGTCGGCAAGCTCGACCCCGATCACATCGAGCAGCTCGTCGAGGGCGTGGCCGAGGGCTGCCGCCAGGCCGGGTGCGCGCTGATCGGCGGCGAGATGGCGGAGCACCCCGGCGCCATGGACCCCGGCGAGTTCGACCTGGTCGGCTTCGCCGTGGGGGTGGCCGAGCGCGACCAGCTGATCACCGGCGAGCACGTCCGCGCGGGCGACGTGATGATCGGGCTGCCGTCGCCGGGCATCCGTTCCAACGGCTACTCGCTCGCCCGCCACGTCCTGCTCGACAAGGCCCAGCTGCCGCTCGACGGCCCCGCCTTCCCCGGCGCGCACCACACGCTGGCCGAGGAGCTGCTGACCCCGTCGGTGATCTACGCGCCCGCCATCCTCGCCCTGCAGCGCGCCGTCGAGGTCCGGGCCGTGTGCCACGTCACCGGCGGCGGCCTGGCCGGGAACCTGGTGCGCGTGCTCCCCAAGGGGGTCGACGTCGCCGTCGACACCAAGGCCTGGGAGGAGCCGCGGATCTTCGCCGAGATCCGCCGCCTCGGCGAGATCGACCAGGACGAGATGCGCCGGGTGTTCAACCTGGGCATCGGCATGGTGGTCGTCGTCCCCCAGGACGAGGTCTACCGGGCTCTCGACGTGCTCCGCAGCAACGGTCAGCGGGCCGTGGAGCTCGGCCAGGTCACCAAGGGCACCGGGCAAGTCACCTTCTCGTCCTGACCGGCTCCCGCGGGCGCCGGTCAGCGGTCAGCGGTCAGCGGTCGGCGACCGGCGACCCGGGCGCAGCGTCCGGGCGGGTGCCTACTCCCAGCGGAACCAGCGGGCGGCGGCCAGCGGGGCCGCGACCGCCCAGACGAACAGCACCACGATGGCCGACGTCGGGACGGTGGCGTCGCCGAGCGCGCCGTGGAACACCTGGGCCAGCGCCGTCGACGGCAGCAGCTCGGCCACGGCCTGCAGACCCGACGGCAGCTCGTCCAGCGGGAAGACCATGCCGCTGACCAGGAGCAGCAGGAGGTACAGCCCGTTGGCGGCAGCCAGCGTGGTGAGGGCCGGAAGGGTGCCGGCCATCAGCAGGCCGATGCCGGCGAAGGCCACGGTGGCCAGCACCGCGCCCACCAGCGCCAGGCCCAGCGACGGGGCGGAGAAGCGGAAGCCGAGGATGAACCCCTCGATCAGCAGCACGCCCACCTGCAGGGCCTCGATGACCACCACGGCGGCGGTCTTGGCGCCCAGCAGCTGCCGGCGGGTGAGCGGGGTGGCGCCCAGCCGCTTGAGCACGCCCATCTGGCGCTCGAACCCGGTGGCGATGGCCACCGACACCAGCGCCGTCGACATGATGGCCAGCGCCAGGATGCCCGGGAAGAGGAAGTCGATGGGGTCGCCGTCGCCGGTGGGCAGCACGTCGACGTTGGCGAAGAACGCCAGCAGCACCACCGGGATCAGGAAGGTGAGCAGCACGGACTCGCCCCGGCGGAGGGTGAGCAGCAGCTCGATGCGGGTCTGGGCCTTCCACGCCTTGGCGGGCGGGGCGGCGGCCGGTGCCGGGGCCGTCACGCGGATCGCCGCCGGCCGCGCAGGCGCTCCGTGCGGGCCTTCGCCGAGTCCTTGGACCGGGTGTCGATGCGGACGGCCGGGACCTCGCCGGTGATGGCGGTCATGCGCAGGAACACGTCCTCCAGCGTCTGGCGCCCGGCCCGGATGTCGGCCAGGGGCAGGTCCTTCTCCGCCAGCCAGCTGGTGAGGGCGGCGATGTTGCCCGGCGACGGATCGGTCTCGACGAGGTACTCGCCGGGCGACGTCTCGTGCACCGCGGCCAGCAGCACCTTGCCGAGCGCAGCGGTGTCGATGCCGGGAGGCGCGCCGAAGCGGATCTCGCGGCTGCCGCCCGCCGCCATGAGCTGGTCCGGGGTGCCCACGGTGATGAGGTGGCCGCGGTCGATGATGACGACGCGGTCCGACACCTTCTCGGCCTCGTCGAGGTCGTGGGTGGTGAGCACCACGCACACGCCGTCCTGGGCCAGCTCCCGCACCGTGCTGCGGATGAGCTGGCGGCCCTGGACGTCGACGCCGGCGGTGGGCTCGTCGAGGAACGCCACGCGGGGCTTGCCCACCAGGGCCAGCGCGAGCGACAGGCGCTGCTGCTCGCCGCCGGACAGCTGCCGCCAGGAGCTGCGGCGCACGTGGGTGAGCCCCACCCGGGCCAGCAGCTCCGTCGGGTCGGCCGGGTCGGCGTAGAACGCGGCGTGCAGCTCGAGCGCCTCGATGGGGCGGATGCCGGGGTAGACGCCCCCGGACTGGAGCATGACGCCGATCTGGGGCACGAGCCGGTCGTGCTGGGCGATGGGGTCCAGGCCCAGCACCCGGACCCGCCCGTCGGTGGGCCGGCGGTAGCCCTCGAGGCACTCGATGGTGGAGGTCTTGCCGGCGCCGTTCGGGCCGAGGACGGCCAGCACCTCGCCGGCCTCGGCGGAGAAGGTGAGCCCGTTCACGGCACGCGTGTCGCCGTAGGTGATCACGAGGTCGGTGACCTCAAGTGCGGGCATCCGGGTCAGGGTAGTTGCGGTGCGGAGCAACGCCGTAGTCCGCCCATCGGGCCGCCGAGTACCGTCGTGGCCCATGCTCGACATCCGCCGGATCCGCAGCGAACCCGAGGCCGTGAAGGCCGCGTTGGCCCGCCGGGGCATCGAGACCTCCGACGTCGATCGGGTGGCCGAGCTCGACGAGCGGCAGCGCCGGCTGGCCTCGGAGCGAGACGACCTGCGGGCCCGCATCAAGGGTCTGTCGAAGCAGGTCGGCATGCTGCACAAGGAGGGCAAGGCCGACGAGGCCGCCGCCGTCCAGGCCGAGAGCCGCGACCTGGGCGAGCAGGAGCAGGCGCTGGCGGCGGAGGCGGCCGGCATCGCCACCGAGGTGCGCGACCTGCTGCTGCGCATCCCCAACACCCCGCACCCCGACGCCCCCGACGGCGCCGGCGAGGCGGAGAACCCGGTGGTGCGCGTGGTCGGCTTCGACCCCGACGGCTACGGCGAGCACCAGCGCATCCCGCACTGGGAGCTCGGCCCTCGCTACGGCATCTTGGACAACGAGCGGGCCGTGAAGATCTCGGGCGCCATGTTCACCATGCAGCGCAAGGGCGGCGCCACCTTGGCCCGCGCTCTGCTCCAGTACGCCATCGACCGCAACGCCGACGACTTCGAAGAGGTCCGGCCGCCCACCCTCGTCACCAGCGAGACGCTCACCGCCACCGGCCAGCTCCCCAAGTTCGCCGACGACGCCTACTGGGTGGAGCGCGACGACCTGTGGTGCATCCCCACCGCCGAGGTGCCGCTCACCTCCATCCATCGCGACGAGATCCTCGACACCGCGGAGCTGCCGCTGCGGTTCATGGCCGCCACCTCCTGCTACCGGCGCGAGGCCGGGTCGGCCGGCCGCGACACCCGCGGCATGCTGCGCACCCACGAGTTCGACAAGGTCGAGATCTTCCAGTACGCCACGCCCGAGCAGGCGCCCGAGGAGCTCGACGCCATGGTCGCCCGGGCCGAGGCCGGCATCCGCGACCTGGGCCTGGCCTACCGGGTCATCGAGATCTGCACCGGCGACATGGGCCAGAGCCACCACCGCACGTTCGACATCGAGGTGTACGCCCCCGGCACCGACCAGTGGCTGGAGGTCTCCTCGGTCTCGTGGTTCGGCGACTACCAGTCGCGCCGGGGCAACATCCGCTACCGGCCGGGTGGCGGCGGGACCGCCATGGTCCACACGCTCAACGGGTCGGCGCTGGCCGTGCCCCGGGTGTGGGCGGCCATCGTCGAGACCTACCACCGCGCCGACGGCGGCATCGACGTGCCCGAGGCCCTGCTCCCGTACTTCCGCGGCAAGACCCGCATCGCCTGACGTGATCACCGAGCTCCCCGTCGTCATCGAGGCTCCCGATGGGGAGGCCACGTGGGGGTCGGCGGCGGTCGATCACCCCATGCGGGCGGTCACCCGGGCGGTGGCGTTCGACCCCGACGGCTGGACACCGGAGCGCCAGGCCGAGGTGGTGGCGCTGTTCGACTCGCTGGCCCCGGAGTGGACGTCGCGCGACGTGCCCGGCCGCGAGCTGCCCATCCTCGACGCCCTCGACCGCGGGCTGGCCGCCTTCGCCGGCCGCCGGGAGCGTGCGGTGGAGCTCGGCGGCGGGACCGGCCTGTACTCGGCGGCCATGGCGGAGCGCTTCGCCACGCTGGTCACCCTGGACCTCTCGTGGGAGATGATCCGCCTGGTCCCCGACGGGCCGGCGCTGGCGGTGCAGGGCGACGGCGCCCGGCTGCCGTTCGCCGACGGCGCCGTCGATGCGCTGGTCCTGGTGAACATGTTCCTGTTCCCGGCCGAGGTGGACCGGGTCCTGGCCGCCGACGGCGTGGTGGTGTGGGTGAACTCCCGGGGACCGGAGACGCCGATCCACCTCACGGCGGACGAGGTCGATGCTGCGCTCCCCGGCACGTGGGACGGGGTGGCCTCCACCGCCGGGTGGGGCACCTGGTCGGTGCACCGGCGCAGCGGATCCTGAATCCTCTAAATCAGATTGATTTGGTAGGAATTAGCGGGTACGGTGCCGCCCGTGCTCGCCGCCCACCCGACCCCGATGCCGCCGGCCCGGCCCGGCCGATGTCGCCGCTGAGCTGATCGACCCTCGACCGCCCCGCACCCGGCTCCCCTGCGGGCGGAGCGGTCGCCCCGGCCCGGGTGCTCCCTCCCGGTCCGGACCCGCAGGAGCGGCGGCGCGCCCCCGGTGGCGCGCCGCCGCCCTGCCTGCTCACCCACCCTTCGCGCCCCAGGAACCACCATGCCCGTCCCCACCTCCGTCGACCGTCCCGCCCTCGCCGACCTCCCGTCGCGCGCCGCCGCCCGGCGGGTGGCGCTGGCCCGCTCCGCCCGTCGCCCGACCGAACCACCGGCCCTCGGCCTCGACGCCCTGACCGCCATCGCCCTGGGCCTGGCCCGAGCCGAAGGGCTCTGGCGCCCGCACGTCTCCCACGACCCGCTCAGCCGCACGAGCGTGCGGCTGGTGGCCACCGACGCCTACGAGGTGTGGCTCCTCGGCTGGACCGACGGCCAGCGCGTCGAGCTCCACGACCACGGCGGCGCCAACGCGGCGTTCGTGGTGCTGGACGGGGAGCTGGAGGAGATCACCCTCGGATTCGCCGGCACCACCACCAAGCGGCTGGCTGCCGGCGGCCTCGGCACGGTGCCGGCCGGCGTCATCCACGACGTGGTGAACACCCGGCCCGCCGTCGCCACCAGCCTGCACGTGTACTCCAACCCCCTGCGGTCGATGACCTACTACGACCCCGAGGGAACGGCCACCTACACCGAGCTGGTGGAGGAGGTCCCGGCCCTGCTCACCGGGGCCACGCAGGCTCGGGCGCTGCACCCCGCCAGACTGGCCCCATGAGCCCCGAGCCGTCCCGCATCGACGAGCGCCTCCGAGCGGCCCGCAGCCGCCTGGACCGCGTCGCCCCCGAGGACCTCGATGCCGAGGTGGCGGCGGGCGCCATCGTCGTGGACCTCCGACCCGACGCCGATCGCAAGCTCGACGGGGAGCTGCCCGGCGCCCGGGTCATCGAGCGCATCCACCTGGAGTGGCGCCTCGACCGCACCAGCGGCGCCGCCCTCCCCGAGGCCGCGGATGACCGGCGGGTCATCCTGGTCTGCAACGAGGGCTACGCCTCCAGCCTGGCCGCCGCCGACCTGCGCGAGCTCGGCATCGCCCGGGCCACCGACCTCATCGGCGGCTACCGCGCCTGGAAGGCCGCCCGGGACTGACCTCCCCCGCCGTGGTGGGGAGCGAAGGACGGCCCGAGTCGCCAGACTGGACCCATGAACGATCCCGAGACCGTGGTGGACGCCCTCCGAGTGCTGAAGGACGACGGGTACGAGATCGAGTTCCAGCTCGTCGACGGGAGCCTGGTGTGCGACGCCGACGATCGGGCCTGCCCCGCCACCGACGTCGAGGTCGAGCGCCTCTACCGGTTCGAGGGGCCCAGCGATCCCGGCGACGAGATGGTGGTGTTCGGCCTCCGGGATCCGGACTCGGGCCGGCGCGGGGTGCTCGCCTCGGCCTTCGGGCCCGCCGCCGACCCCGAGCTGCTGGAGCACCTCCACGGGCTGTCGGCCCGCTTCGGCACCCGGTGACGGGGCGACGATGAGCCGCGACCTCAGCACCCTCCGCGAGTCCTACCAGCGGGCCGGGCTCCGCCGGGCCGCCCTCGCCGCCGACCCCATCGCCCAGTTCGAGCACTGGTGGGACGAGTGGGCCGCCACCGACCCCTACGACCCTGCGGCCTGCGTGCTGGCCACCGCCGATCCCGACGGGCAGCCGTCCGCCCGCTTCGTGCTGTGCCGGGGGTGGGACGCCGACGGGTTCGTCGTCTACACCAACCAGCAGAGCCGCAAGGGCCACGACCTGGCCGTCAACCCGCGTGCGGCGATCGTGTTCGGATGGCTGGAGCTGGCCCGCCAGGTGCGCATCGAGGGCCCGGTCCGCCTGGTCGACGACGCCGAGGCCGACGCCTACTGGGCCAGCCGGCCGCGCGGCAGCCAGATCGGGGCGTGGGCGTCGGCCCAGAGCGAACCCGTCGCCGACCGCGCCGCGCTCGACCACCAGCAGGCCGACGCCGAGGCGCGCTTCGGCGCCGACGCCGCAGCGGGCCCGGTCCCGCGGCCCCCGCACTGGGGCGGCTACCGGGTGGGCATCGACCGCATCGAGTTCTGGCAGGGCCAGCCCGACCGCCTCCACGACCGCTTCGAGTACGCCCGTGCCGGCGACGGGTGGACCGTCCGCCGGCTCGCCCCCTGAGCCACCCGGACGCCGCCCCTGCCGATGGGGAGCGGCCGGGGTGGTGCCGGTACCGTCGTAGGCGCATGGCCGACCCCTCCGAGCCCGAGGCCGGCGGCGCCACCACCACCGCCGAGCCAGCCGAGCCCACCGGCGACCGTTCCGAGACGAGCGGTCGGCGGCGCACGCTGGACCGCCGGACCATCGCCATCGGCGCGGTCCTCGGCATCGCCGCCGCGCTCCTCACGCTGCTGGTGGCGTCGGCGTTCCTGGGCGACGATGCCAGCTCCGATGGCACCATGCAGCTCCAGGAGCCGATCGACACCTCCGCGCTGCTCGGCACCAAGCTCGAGACGCCCGACGGCGGCACCACCGATCTGGCCAGCTTCCAGGACGGCCAGCCCATGCTGGTCAACCTGTGGCAGTCGTTCTGCCGGCCGTGCGTCGACGAGATGCCGCTGCTCGAGCAGGCCCGGGAGGACAACCCCGACGTCACGTTCGTGGGGGTCGCCACCCAGGACCAGGTCGCCAAGGCCGAGAAGCTGGCTAAGCAGACCGGCATCACCTACCCGTGGGCGCTGGACCCCGACGGCACCTTCTTCTACGAGGCTCAGGGCGTGGGCATGCCCACCACCCTCCTGCTGTCGGCCGACGGCAAGGTCATCGACAGCAAGACCGGGGAGTTCAAGAGCACCGACCAGCTCCAAGCGTTCCTCGACCAGGCGGGCTGACCCGGTGATCGACGCCCCGCTCGCCGCCGCGTTCACCGCTGGCATGGTGGCCACCGTGAACCCGTGCGGCTTCGCCATGCTGCCCGCCTACCTCGGCTACTTCCTCGGCATCGACCAGGGCGACGATGGCCGGTCCAGCGCCAGCGTCACCCGGGCCCTGCTGGTCGGCACCGTGGTGTCGGCCGGGTTCCTGCTGCTGTTCGCCATCGCCGGCGCCCTGGTGTCGTGGACGTCGCTGGCGGTGGGCGAGTGGTCGCCGTGGCTGACGGTGGTCATCGGCGTGCTGCTGCTCGGCCTCGGCGGG
>CALANQ010000341.1 GCA_937926025.1 uncultured Acidimicrobiales bacterium | reverse complement strand
CATACGAGATGCCTAAGTGACTGGAGTTCAGACGTGTGCTCTTCCGATCTAGATCTACCTCTTGGCCCACGAGCGGCCCGACGGCGTGACCGCGTCGGAGGTGGCGGAGCACTTCGACCTCCACCCCAACGTGGCCCGGCACCACCTGGACAAGCTGGCCGCCGGCGGCCACCTCGAGGTGTCGGTGGGACGGGCCCCCGGCTCCCCCGGCGCCGGCCGCCCGTCCAAGCGCTACCGGACCCACGGCGACGCCGTGGAGCTGGACCTGCCGGTCCGTCACGACGACGTACTGGTCACCCTGCTGGGCAAGGCGCTGGCCATGCTCCCGCCGGCCCAGGCCGAGGCCATGGCCGAGGAGGTCGGGGTGGAGTACGGCCGCACCATGGCGGAGGCCATGGGCGAGGTCGGCGAGGTGCAGCGCTCGTTCCGGACCGCCCTGCACGCGGTGGCCGACGCCCTGAGCGCCCACGGCTTCGCCGCCCACGCCGAGCAGCACGGCAACGAGCTGCGCATCATCTCGGACCACTGCCCCTTCGGCGACGCCGCGGTGGAGCACCCGGTGATCTGCGCCGTGGACCGCGGCATGGTGCGGGGGATGCTCGAAGCCCTCTACGGCGACGCCACCGCGCTCACCGAGGCCTCCCGCGCCAGCGGCGACGCCACCTGCATCACCCAGATCACCGGCTGACCGCTCACCCGTCCGGCACGATCCCGGCGGAGTTGGCGATGGCGAGCACCTCGACCCCGATGGACCGGGCCACGGCAGCCTGGTCGGCATCGCTGGTGACGAGCGGGATCCGGCGCCCCTCGGCCGCGGCGATGGCGAAGCAGTCGGCGAGAGAGACGGACCTGCTCCTTCGCCGGTAGTGGCCGGCTCGGAGGTCCGACGCGCGTCGGGCCAGCGACTCGTCGCACACCACCAACGTGACGCGACGGTCGAGGAAGCGGTCGACGGATGCGGCGGCCCCGGGCTCGTCCGGGTAGGCGCGGATCGCCTGGTCGCGCACCTCGGCGAAGTTGATGGCGGTGACGAAGCCGCCGTCGGCGGCGTGCAGCACAGCCGCCTCGGAGCCAGGCTCGCCCCGAAGGATGGCGAGCAGGGCGCTGGCATCGAGGAGCGCCGTCACGATGGGCCCCCTGCGTCCTCGCCATCGAACATCCAGGGGTACCTGCGGCGCTCGCGCTGCTCCTCGGCTTCCCGTTCGTCGGCCTTCATCTCCTCCCAGGACGGGAGGCCGGGCAGGATCCCGATGAGATCGGCGAAGGGGTTCTCGGGCTCGGGCTCGATGACCAGGCGGTCGCCCTCGTCGGTGATCTTCACCCGGGTGGTGTCCCAGCGCCGGCGCACCTCGGCCGGCACCGAGACCTGGCCCGAGGCCGTCACCTTCATATGGTGAATTTTGGACCCATCTATGGTGGCCATGTTCATATGGTAACTCCGATCCGATGCTCCGGGGACCACGAAAGCTACCGAGAGGGTCTGACAGCGGACTCGGACCGCCGGGGCTCGGCCGGTTCAGCAGGCGTCCAGGAGCCGGCGCAGCCGGCCCCGCTCGGGCGGGGTCACCGACAGGTGCCACGTGGCCTTCACGTCGATCCACATCTCGGCGTAGGCGCACCAGGACGCCTCGTCCGGCGGCAGCCACTCGGCGGGCGTCGAATCCCCCTTGGACTGGTTGGTGCGGCCGGTCACGGCGATGAGCGTGTCGGGGTGGGTGCGGTCGTTGGCGAAGGCGTGCCGGCGGTCCGCCGTCCAGGTGTCGGCACCCGACCGCCACGCGTCGGCGAGCGGCACCAGGTGGTCGATCTGGAGGTCGGCCGGATCCGCGGTCTCGACGGCGTCGTACAGCGAGCGCCAGCGCCCGACCGTGGTCCGGCACCGGTCGTCGACCGTCGGCGCCACCACCGACTCCTCGATCAGCACCTCCTCCCGGGTGTTGCACCCGGTCGCCGGGTCGTAGTCCCAGTCGTCGCCGAACTCGGCGCGCCGGTACGGCGCCACCGGGTCGGTGGTGCGCACCGGAAGGCCCTCCAGCACCGACGCAGCCGACCCCGCGGCGGGCGCCCGGGTGGTGGTGGCCGGCGCAGCGTCGGGCGGAGCGGATTCCCCGCCTCCCGACGACGCCACGAAGACCAGCACCGCCACGACCGCCACCAGGGCCACCGTGGCGACCCGTCTCCCCCTCGCCCGCATCGGCTCGCAGCGTAGGACGGCAGCGGGCGCCGGCCACTTGACCCGCTGGTCAAGTTGGGCGATCTGGTCGTACGCTTGGCCGATGGCTGATGCGACACCTCCCCCGGTCCTCATCCGCAACGGCACGGTGTTCGACGGCTCGGGGCAGCGCCCGGGCATCGAGGCCGACGTGCTGGTCCGCGACGGCATCGTCGCCCAGATCGGCATCGACCTGCCGGCGCCCGACGGGGCCACGGTCATCGACGCCACCGGGCGGTGGGTGACCCCCGGGTTCATCGACCTCCACACCCACTACGACGCCGAGATCGAGATCGCCCCGTCGCTGGGAGAGTCGGTCCGCCACGGCGTCACGTCGGTGCTGGTGGGGTCGTGCGGGCTGTCGTTCGCCATGGGCACGCCCGAAGATCTGGCCGACCAGTTCTGCCGGGTGGAGGCAGTCCCCTACGACACGGTCCTGCCCCTCTTGGAGAAGATCAAGGACTGGGAGACGCCCGCCGAGTACCTGGACCACCTGGACTCCCTGCCGCTCGGCCCCAACGTCACCGCCATGTTCGGCCACTCCGCGGTGCGGGCCGCGGTGATGGGCCTGGGCCGGTCCGTCGACGACGAGGCCCGCCCCACCGACCGCGAGCTCGACGAGATGACCCGGGAGCTGCACGACGCGCTCGATGCCGGCTACCTGGGGATGAGCTTCAACACGCTGCCGTGGGACAAGCTCGACGGGGAGCGCTACCGGTCCAAGAGCACGCCGTCGGTCTACGCACGGTGGAAGGAGTACCGGCACTTCGCCAAGGTGCTCCGGGCCCGTGACCGGGTGATGCAGATGGTGCCGGACCTCCAGGGCCGCTGGAACATCCCGCTGATCGGCCTCATGTCCACGGGCGTCCGCCGCAAGCCGCTGAAGATGATGGTGATCTCGATGATCGACTCGGTGGCGATGCGCGGCACGCACCGGATCGCCGGGACGATGACCTCGTTCCTGAACGACCGGCTCCACGCCGAGATGCGCTGGCAGTCGCTGCCGCTGCCGTTCGAGCTGTGGGTCGACGGCATG
>CALANQ010000340.1 GCA_937926025.1 uncultured Acidimicrobiales bacterium | reverse complement strand
AGTCCCGGCCCCGGTGCACCCGGATCACCGACAGCGGACGCCCCCGCAGCTCCGCCAGGAGCCGATCGCTCATGGCATCGAGGTAGTCCAGGAGATCCCGCTTGGTCGCGTCGGCGCCGTCGAAGAGGGGTCGGTCCAGGTTGGTGAGCTCCACGCCCTCCCGCACCTCGTCCACCTTCCGGGCAGCCACGACGCTGGTCTACCCGCTCCGACGCCGTCCGAGCCGGAACCGGGCATCATGATCGGGCGGGAACCAGGAGGTGGCGTGGACAGCGACGGGCAGCACGAACCAGGCGGGACGTGGACCTTCACCGGCCGCGACGAGCAGCTGGCCCGCTGCCGCCAGGGCCTGGCCGAACGAGCCGGCGTCCTCATCATCGGTGGGCCGGGCACCGGTCGGACCCGCCTGGCCCACGAGGTGATCGCCCGGGCCGGCGACGGCCCCTGGCACCGGCTCACCGGCGCCGACGGGCTGCAGGCGGTGGCGTTCGGCGCGTGGGCCCACCTCCTGCCCGACGTCGGCGGCATCCGCCTCGACGATGCCACCGGGTGGCGCGCCCTGGCGGACCACCTGCGCGCGCCGGACGGCGCCATCCACCTGCTGGTCGACGACGCCCACTGGCTCGACACCGGATCGGCGGCCCTCCTCCACCACCTGGTGGCCACCCGCCAGGCCGTGGCCGTCGTCACCGCCCGCATCGACGCCCCCAAGCCGCAGGCGCTCACGGCCCTCTGGAAGGACGGCCACGTGCTCCGGGTGGACCTCGAGCCGCTCTCCCCGGAGGCCGTGGGCACCATCTTGGAAGCGGCGCTCGGCGCCCCGGTGGAGCCGTCCACCGTCGCCCGCCTCCACGGCCGCACCGGCGGCAGCCTCCCGCTCATCCGGGAGCTGGTCGACGCGGCCCGGGGCGCCGGAACCCTCCAGCTGCTCCACGGCGCCTGGGTGGAGACGACGCCCACCCGTCCGAGCCCGGCGGTCATCGACCTGCTCGGCGACCGGGTCGACGCGCTGCCCGGCGACCAGCGGCTCGGCATCGAGGTCCTGGCCACGGCGGCCCCGCTGCGCCGCCCGGTGCTGGAGCGCCTCGTGTCGACCAGCACGGTCCACGACCTGCTCGAGCGCGGGCTGGCCGTCGCCGAGGGGACCAACGGGGAGGCCTCGGTGTCGCTCACCGACCCGATCCTGGGCGAGGTGGTGCTCGAACGGCTCGGCGCCGCCCGCCGCCCCGATGTCCTGCGGCGGGTGCTCGACCAGCTGCCCGCGATCGCCGACCTCGCCCCCGCCGACCTGGTGCGGGTGGTGGCCTGGCACCTCGACCTCGGGCTCGACGTGGGGGCCGACCACGTGCTGCAGGCCGCCGATCAGGCCATCGCCCACCGCGACTTCCCCACGGCGGAGCGGCTGGCGGTCGCGGCGCTCGCGGCCGGCGCCGGTCCCCCGGCATCGATCCGGCTGGGCGAGGCACTGGCCAAGCAGGAGCGCCAGCTCGAGGCGGAGGACGTCCTGCGGCCGCTGGGCGATCGGCTCGACGAGCTCGATGACCCGCTGCGCTGCCGCTACGCCGAGGCGAGGGAGCAAGCGCTGGGCCAGCACCTCGGACGGCTCGACGACGCCATCGACGTGCTGCGGTCGACCATCGCCACCATGGCCGACGACCGGTGGCGCTGGGCGCTGGAGGCCCACCTCGCCTTCCGGCTGGCGGACTGCGGCCGGCTCGAGGCGGCCCGCCCGCTGGCCGAGGCCCGGCTCGCGAACGTGTCGGAGGACGAGCCGTCGGCGCTGACCGCCCTGGTCGCCGGCTGCCTCATCCGGACCTACGACGGCCGCTGCCAGGACACCCTCGACCTCTGCGAGGCCATGACCCCGGTGGCCCTTCGCCACCTCGACGACCGCCCGGAGGCGCTGGGGTGGATCGTCGCCGCCCAGATGCTGGCCACCTACGTGAAGGGCGACTTCCCCGCCTCGCTGGCCCTGATCGAGGGCATGGAGCAGCTGTTCGCCGACGAGGACGATCCCACCGTGAAGGCGGGTCTGCTCATGTCCCACGCACTGGTCCTGTCCGAGCAGGGCCTGCTGGACCAGGCGCTGCGGCTCATCCGCCAGTCCGCCGCGCTCCACTCGCTCGACAACCGCCGGGGCTACCAGGCCTGGTGCTTCGCGATCATGGCCCGCATCCACGCCATGCGCGGCGAACTGCCCGACGCCGCCACCGCCCTCGCCGCCGCGCGGCGCAACCTCTGGCCCGGCGGCCAGGCGTTCTGGAGCGATGTCGACGTGGCTGCGATCTGGGTGGCCGCGACCAGCGGCGACCGCGCCGAAGCGGGCCGGCTGCTCGACGCCGCGCTGGTGCGCGCCGAGGCGGAGGGCATGGCCACGGTGGGGCTGCGCCTCCGCCACGAGGCCGTGCGCGCGGGCTTGCCCGTGGGTCCGCACGTGGCCGCGTTCGCCACCAGCCCGGTCACCGAGCAGAGCTCGTGGGCGCGAGCCGAGATGCTCCACGTGCGGGCCCTGGCCGATGACGACGGCGCCGGCCTGGTCGAGGCGGCCGACGCGCTCGGCGCGCTGGGCCTCCACCTCGAGGCGGCCGAGGCCTCCGCCCAGGCCGCCGGGGCGTACCGGCGGGTCGGGTCGTCCGCGCTGGCGGCACGGGCCAAGCAGCAGAGCGCCGCCCACCAGGCCCGCTGCGAGTCCGCCGCCACCCCCGCCCTCCGCTTCGGCGACCTGGTGGTGGGGCTGACCGACCGGGAGCTCGACGTCACCACGCGAGCCGCGGCGGGCCAGGCCAACCAGGAGATCGCCGAGGCGCTCGGCATCTCGGTCCGGACGGCGGAGACCCACCTGCAGCGGGCGTTCGCCAAGCTCGGCATCCACCGCCGCCGGGACCTGGCGGACCTGTTCGGCCAGCCCGCCTGACGGCCGCTGACCCGCGCTCCTCGGGGTCGATGCCCGGACATTGATCCAGACGGCCCATGCAGGAACCACAGTTGCCTGCCGACAACTGTTGTATGAGGGAGATGGATGGGCGGTCCGATCGAGGCGCGTCGTTGGTGGAGGTGGCGATGCTGATCGCGCTGGTCGCGGTGGTGGTGATCGGCGCGGTGACCAAGCTCGGCTCCTCCAGCGGGACCAAGCTCGACGAGGCCGGCAAGGGCATCCACAAGACCACCGACGGCGACGCGCCACCTTCCGGTGGGGGCGGCTCCGGCGGTGGGTCCGGCGGTGGTGGGTCCAGCGGCGGCAGCTCCGGCGGCGGCGGCGGCGGGACGGTCACCGGCCCCACCGCGCCCTCGCCCACCACCAGCGTGCCGGCGCCGACCACCACGGCCGCCCCCACCACCACGGCACCTCCGACGACCACCACCGCCGCACCGACCCCCGCCGTCGCCGACCTCGGCAACGGCCACGGCACCCGCAACGGCAGCTACCGCTGGGACGCCTCGGCCGATGTCCGCATCGTCAGCGACCCGGGCCGCTCCCTGAGCGGCACCGCGACCATCCGGGTCACCACCACCCAGTACTACGGGTCCACGAGCACCAGCACGGTGGACGTCCGGCTCGACTCCGAGGGCCGAGCATCCATCGAGACCGGCCCCTACAGCCGGACCGGCTCGTACCGCATCCAGACCGTCACGTACCGGATCCTCGAGATCGTGTT
>CALANQ010000339.1 GCA_937926025.1 uncultured Acidimicrobiales bacterium | reverse complement strand
GGCGTCGGATCGGGCTCGGCCGCCACCGGTTTCGTCGCCGCCGGCGCGGGTGCGGCCGCTGCCGCCGGAGCCGCTACCGGGGGCTCGCTCGGCACGGGGGCGAGGACCGGAGGCGTCGCCTCTGCCGAGTCAGGCACGGGGCCGGTCTCGGCGGCCGGTGCGGGGCGGGCGGGCGCGGATCGGTTGGCCGAGGCGCGCCGCCGGATGCGGGCGTCGAGGATCAGCGACGCGGCGTCCCAGTCCCACGACGTGACCACCACGTGGTGGCCGATCGGGTCCAGGTAGTACCACCCGTCCGTGGCCCGCATCGCCTTGGTCACGAAGTCCAGGACCCGGGCCCGGGCCGTGGTCTCGTCGGGCGGCGGGGGACCGGTGTCCTCGGCCACGTGCTCCGCCACCCCCTCGGCCGCGTCGCAGACCCGGCCGTTGCGCAGGTAGAGCGTGAGGGGCTGCTCGATGTGGAACTCGATGCTGCCCGACGTCTCGCTGGCCGAGGCCTGGCGCAGCACCCACTCCGCGTTGTAGCTGGCGAGCGGCCCTCTTCGCATCATGGGCATGGTCGACACCTCCGCCAGGAGCGCGCCGCTGCGCTCGCGCGGACGACGAGCGCAGCGGACGACATGGGCTCGGCTGGGGTCAGGCCGCCAGCGCGGGCGCGTGCTTGTTGACCGCGTTGCGGACGATGGCCAGGTTGGTGCTGGGCCGGTCCGCGGCGAGGTACAGGAAGGTCGTGGGGGTGACCAGCTTGATCACGTGGATCTGGTCCGTGAGCGTGAGGATCATGTCCTCGAGCTCCATGTGGAGGTCCAGGGCCTCCATGACCTTCTGCTTCTGCTTGACCAGCTCGCTGTTGTACGCGCTGGCCGCGGTGAGGTCGAAGCTCTCGTCCTTGGCGTAGACCCCGAGGGTCATGCCGGAGTCGAGATCCACCAGGGACGCGGCCAGGAAGCCGGGCATGTCGGCGGCCATGTCTCCGATGGTGTCTGTGACCTGCTGTTCGCTCAACATGGTTGGGTCCTCCGATACGGGGGTTTGGGTTGGTTGGTTGTTCAGGAGGGGGCGTCGGGCTCGCTGGGGCCGAAGTGGCGCTCGAGCGGCTCGACGAGGTCGTTGCGGGCGTCGCGGGCCCGGAGGTGGAGCAGGGCGAGGTTGACCGAAGCCGTCGTGAGCACGGTCAGCACCCCGCGGTCGGCGACCGCGTAGATCACCACGTAGCCGGAGCCCGACCGCACCACGATCTCCTGCAGCGGACCTTCACCCGTGAGGTCGGCGAGCCGGCTGCCGAGGCCGAGCGAGGCGGCCACGATGGCGGCCGTCGAGTTGGCCTCGTGCTGGGGCAGCGCGGCGGCCACCGGGCGGCCGTCGACGGAGGCGACGAGCGCGCCGCGGATGCCGGGCAGGCTGTCGACGAGCGAGCGGAGGCTGCGCTCGGCGACGGGGTCCGACATGGGGGCGCCGGTGAGGTCAGGGGTGTCCAGGATGGAGGTCATGTCAGCTCCAGGTCGTGCGGTCGGTCGGGTTCGGGGTCCTCGGGCAGGGGGTCGTCGAGCTCGTCGGGCAGGCTGTCGAGCACCAGCAGCAGCAGCTCCACGACCAGCTCGCGGGCGCTGAACGGGTCGGTCACATCGCAGGGGATGACGGGCAGCTCGTAGCCGAGCTCGCGGCGGACGGCGTCGACCAGATCGGGTCGGCCGCGCCCGCGGTTGGCGCCGATGACCATGGGGACGTCGATCTGCTCTCGCAGGTAGGCCGCCATCGCCGCGGTCTCGTCCCAGGTCTCCGGTCGGCGGGCGTCCACGAGCAGGACGAACCCATCGGCGCCGATCGAGACGATGTCCCACATGAAGCGGAACCGGTCCTGGCCCGGGAGGCCGTGGAGCAGCAGCTCCACCGCTTCCTCGGGGTCACCGACGGTGAGCGTGCCGAACTCGGTGCCGACGGTGGTGGTGTCCTTGACGAGGGACTCCGGCCCCGAGGTCGGGGCTTCGGTGCCCACGACCCCGGTGTCGGAGATCGCTCGGATGAGGGTGCTCTTGCCGACGGCGAACGACCCGGCGACCACGATCTTGAACGAGTGGGCGACCGGTCCGGCGCCGACGGCGACCGTGTCGGTCACCTCAGAGGACGAGCTCGGCTTCGATCGCCTGGAGCTGCCGGCGAGCCATGGCCAGGTTCGACTGGGTCTTCGACAGCGCCAGGTAGAAGAAGAGGCCGCCGCCCTTGGGCGAGCTGACCAGCCGGATCAGGTGGTACTGGGTGCCCAGGGTGATGAGGATGTCCTCGATCTGGTCGTTGAGACCGAGCGAGCGCATCGTCGCCATCTTCGCCCGGACCACCTCGGTGTTGCCGGCGCCGGCCACCTCGAGGTCGAGCTCGGCGCTGCCGCCGGCCGACCCGAGCATCATCCCGCTGTCGTAGTCCACGAGGGCGACGCCGATGGCGCCGGGGATCTCCATCGCTTCCTTGAGGGCCACTTCGATCTGAGCCATTGCATTCTCCGTCCGCTTGATGTGAGTGGGCGCGACGAAAAGCACCAGCCGTTGACCCGCGTACCGCCGTGGCTCGCTGGAGCCGGTTTGTACCTTCCCTCGCACTCGGTTCTACGGCACCTCGACATCAGTTCATGAGTGAAAATGTGTCCGAATTCCTCATGACAGCGACGTCAGCAGACGACACGCGGGACAGCGAACCGTCAGGTTCGCGGCCCGGCCCAGGTCAGGCGGACGCGGCAGCAGCCATGGTGTCGGCGAGCACCTGCCGGCGCTCGCCGCCCCACGGCAGCGGCATCAGCACCGGGACGTCCACCCCTGCGCCCACGTAGGCCCGCACGGCGTCGCGGACGGTGTCGTGGTCGCCGAGCACGTCGATGGCGTCGCACATCCGGTCGGACACGGCGGCGAGGGCACCGGCCCGGTCGCCCGCGGCGTGGTGCTCGCGGATCGCCTCGACCTCGTCGGCGAACCCGGCGCGGCGGAAGTTGTCGGCGTAGGCGTCGACCACGGCGTACGAGAAGAGGTCGCGCCGGGCCTTGTCCAGCCCCTGCTCCCGGTCGCCGACGCCGGCGTGGACGTAGCCGTAGATCTCGGCGTCGCCGCCGGCGCGGACCTGCTCGACCGACCAGGGCACGTGCGAGGCCGGCAGGTAGTTGAGGAGGACCCCGTCGGCCACCTCGCCGGCCAGCTTGAGCATCGCCGGGTTGAGGGCGCCGACCACCACCTTGGGCTGCTTGGCGCCGAGCTTGAGCCCGAGGCGGAAGCCCTTCACCTCGTAGAAGTCACCGGCGAAGTCGACCTTCTCGCCGGTGAGGCACGCCTTCACCAAGGTGACGTACTCCCGGACCCGAGCGAGGGGCCGCTCGCCGTACGGCACGCCGTGCCACCGCTGGGTGACCACCGGCGAGGAGATCCCGATGCCGAGGAGGATGTCGGCGTCGGGGTGGAGGGCCTGCAGCGTGGCCGCACCCATGGCCGCCACCATCGGCGTCCGGAGCTGGAGGGCCAGCACGCCGGTGCCCAGGTCCATCCCGGGCGCGGCGGCGCCGGCGGCGGCCAGGAGGGAGAACGCCTCGGGACCCGTGGTCTCCGCCGTCCAGAACGACCGGTAGCCGAGGTCCGCGGCCTGGCGAGCGGTCTCCACAGCCAGACCGGGGCCGAGGGGCATCAGGCTGGCGAACGTGAACCCGAGCTTGGGATGTGCCATCCGCCGACCCTAGATGGACCCGGCCCACCGGGGTCGGGGATCAGCGAGGCTCGAGCGGGCGGGCGGGCACCCCGACGACGGTGGTGCCGGGCGCCACGTCGCCGACGACCACCGCGCCGGCGCCCACGCGCGCGCCCGCCCCGACGCGGTTGCCGCGCACGACCACGGCACCGGTGCCCAGGAAGGCGCCGGCACCGATGTGGACGTCGCCGTTGAGGCGGACCCCGGGGCTGAGGGTGGCGAAGTCGTCCACCACGGTGTCGTGGGAGACGACGGTGCCGACGTTGACCTGCACGTGGCGGCCGATGCGGACGTTGGTGGTGATGACGGCGGCGGCCGAGACGATGGTGCCCTCGCCGAGCAGGACCGTGCGGCCGATCGAGGCAGTGGGGTGGACGACGGCGGGAGCGGGGTCGCCGGTGGCCGCGCAGCGCTCGGCGACGCGCCGGCGCACGTCCGGGTCGCCGATGGCCACCACGTGGCGGATCGGGCGATCCCCCGCGGTGAGCTGGCCGAGCTGGTCGATGCCGCCCAGGTGGGCGACGCCGAGCGCCTCGAGCCGGTCGACGTGCTGGAGGTCGTCGTCGATCACGCCGAGGAGGGCGGTGCCGGCGGCGAGGAGGGCCTCGATGGTCTCGCGCCCGTGGCCACCGCCCCCGACCACCACCAGCTCTGGCTCGCTGCTCATCGTGCTCCCGTCGGCGGCCGTACCCCGGCGCACCCTACCGTCGGCTCAGAAGCTGCCGGAGGCTTCCAGCACGTAGTCCTCGGGGCTCCGGTCGCTGCCGACCGACTCCACCCGGACCCGCAGCGTCGTGCTGTCGTCGAAGATGCAGTCGGGGTCGCCGATCACCACGGAGGCGGGATCGCCGTCGCTGCTGGCCTTCGTGCCCAGGACCTCGTCGCCATCGCTCACCGTGACCCGCTGGCTGACGCCCGGCGGGGCCGTGAGCGTGACGCGCAGCTCGCCGTTGCAGAGCAGCTGGATGCCGTCGCCCACCTCCAAGAGGTAGGTGTCGACATCGTCGGTGGGCACCAGGTTGGCCTTCACCCGGCCGTCGAGCAGCGAGTCGTCGGGAAGGTCGTCGGGCGCGGCCTCGCACCCGGTGGCGGGATCGTCGTCGTAGTCGGCGAACCCGGGCAGGCAGACCCGGCCGTCGGTGTTGGGCGCCGGTTCCTCGCCGCACGGCTGGAACGGGAGGTCCACGCACGTGGTGGTGGTCGTGGTGGGACGAGCCGTCGTGGTGGTCCGGGCGTCGCCCGACAAGCGTCCCTGGTTGCCGTCGCCGCCTGACGCGACCGCCAGGGCGCCGGCGGCGAGCAGCAGGACGAGGAGGACCCCGCCGAGCACGCCCCAGCGGTTCCGGCCGGCGACGGCGCGCTGGACGATGGTGCGGGGGTGAGTGCCGTCGGTGCCGCCGCGAGCCTGCGCAGCCGACGGGCGGCTGGCCGGGTCCTTGGCGAGCATCGCCTCGATGCGCCGGCGCAGATCGGGCGGCAGCGTCTTGGGGACCTTCTCGGTCCGGCCGGCGGCCGCCCGCAGCAGGAGCACCCGGGGGTCGCCGGCACCGAAGGGACCGGCCCCGGTGGCGGCGAACAGCAGCGTGGCGCCGAGGCAGAACACGTCCGACGCCGCCGTGGCCTCTTCGCCCCGGGCCTGCTCGGGCGCCATGAAGCCGGGCGTGCCCACGACCATCTCGGTGGCGGTCAGGCCGGGCGTGGCGTCGCGGTGCACGGCGACCCCGAAGTCGGCCAGGTGCGGATCGCCCTCGGCGTCGAACAGGACGTTGGCCGGCTTGATGTCGCGGTGGACGATGCCCTGGCGGTGGGCGGCCGCCAGCGCGTCGAGCAGGTGGTCCGCCAGCCGCTCCACCTGGTCCGGGGGCAGCGGCCCCTGCTCGGCGACGCGCTGGGCCAGGTTGCCGCCGGGCAGGAAGTCCATCACCAGGATCAGGTCGTCGTCCTCGTCGATGACCTCGCGGAGCTGCACCACACCCGGGTGGTGGAGCTGCTGGAGCACCTCGGCCTCTCGGCGGATGCGCTGGCGGGCCTTGGCCAGCTCCTCGGGTGTGCCGTGCAGCGACAGCCGCTTGAGCGCCACCTCCTGGCCCTGGTCGTCCTGCGCCAGATCGACCACGCCCATGCCGCCGCGGCCGATGCGACGGATGATCTCGTAGGCCACGGCGCCAGGGTAGGAGGTCGGCGCAACCCGGCGGCAGCCGGCCGGTGAGGGTGTTTCCAGCGGCTGGCGCCGACCTGACATCGGACGGAACGTGCGCGTGGTTCCGCCGCCCACCCCGGTAAGGTGGCAGACGTGACCGAGACTGCAGTGCCAGAGATCGTGATCCAGGACGCGTTGGCCGTCATCGACCAAGCCCTCGGGACCATGCAGCAACGAGAGCTCGTCTCCACCGATGAGGTGGCCGACCTGCTCTTGGACCTGCGGCTCCTGCTGGCCTCCGCTCCCTCAGCCGTTCCGGTCGCCACCGGGGTCTGACCCCGCAGCGTCCCCGGGCGCGTTCAGCGCGCCTGCGGCAGCGCCAGGAGCTCCGCGAACGCGGCTTCGATGTCCGCCCGCAGCAGGTCAGGAGCGGTGACCGCCGCCCGGTCCACGTGCAGGCCCAGGTTCAGATCGCCGCGGTAGCTCATCGTGGTCAGGTTCCACGCCGTGCCCGCGATCGGGCCCAACGGGTAGTTGCCGGTCATGAGAGCGCCGGCGATGTAGAGGTCGAACGGGGCGGCGCGCACGTTCGAGGTGGCGAAGTCCACCGTCATCACCTGCTGGCGGGGCAGGCGCACCAGCACCGCCTGGGGGGGCAGGTTCACCAGCCC
>CALANQ010000338.1 GCA_937926025.1 uncultured Acidimicrobiales bacterium | reverse complement strand
TCTCCGACACCTGCGGCATCGACGTCCCCGAGGTCAGCGCGGAGACCATCCCCAGCAACTGACCCGTCTGGCAGGCTCTCCCCATGGCATCGGGGACGAGCGACGACCGCGACGCGGACGCACCTCGGCTGGAGGGCACGGTGGGCCTGGCCGACGGCCGCCGGCTCGGGTTCGCCGAGTTCGGGACGCCGCAGGGCCAGGCCGTCGTCTGGCTGCACGGCACCCCCGGGGCGCGGCGTCAGATCCCGGTCGAGGCTCGGCGGTTCGCCCGGGAGCACGACCTGCGCATCGTCGGCATCGACCGGCCCGGGATCGGGTCGTCCACGCCGTACCTCTACGGCTCGATGAGCGACTTCGCGACGGACCTGGAGGCGGTGGCCGACGGCATCGGTCTCGATGAGCTCATCGTCGTCGGCCTGTCCGGCGGCGGGCCCTACGCCCTCGCCGCCGGCCACGCCTTCCCGGACCGGGTGAAGGCGGTCGGGGTGCTGGGCGGCGTGGCACCCACGGTGGGCCCCGACGCCATCGACGGCGGCCTCGTCGCCCTGGGCAAGCGGCTGTCGCCGATCATCGCCGTCGGCCGGGTTCCGATCGGCGTCGGCCTGACCGGGGTGATCCGGGTGGTGAAGCCGCTGGCGTCGCCCGGGCTGGATCTGTTCGCCCGCCTGTCGCCCGCCGGCGACCGGGCGCTGCTCGAACGGCCCGAGTTCAAGGCCATGTTCCTCGACGACCTCCTCAACGGCAGCCGCAAGCAGATCTCGGCGCCGCTCGCCGACGTGCTGCTGTTCTCCCGGCCGTGGGGGTTCGAGCTGGGGGAGGTGACGGTGCCCGTCCACTGGTGGCACGGCGATGCCGACCACATCATCCCGTTCGACCACGGTGTCCACGCCGTGACCCGCCTCCCCGACGCTGAGCTCCACGTGCTGCCGGGCGAGAGCCACCTCGGCGGCCTCGGCGCCGGCGAGGAGATCCTCGTCACGCTCCTCGACGTCTGATCGGCTGCGGCCGCACCGTCCGGCCGTGCGGGCCGCACGCCGGCGCCCGCCCAGCGTCTACCGTGCGGGGCCGTGATCCTCTCCGACCGCAGCATCCGCGAGGCCCTGGCCGACGGCCGCATCGAGATCGACCCGCTGGACGAGTCCTGCATCCAGCCGTCGTCGGTGGACCTCACGATCGACCGCTACTTCCGGGTGTTCCGCAACCACACCACGCCGATCATCGACGTGAAGCAGAACCTCGAGGACCTCACCGAGCTGGTGGAGCTGGCCGACGACGAGATCCCGTTCATGCTGCACCCCGGCGAGTTCGTGCTGGGCTCCACCGCAGAGCGGGTGAAGCTCCCCACCGACCTGGTCGGCCGGCTCGAGGGCAAGAGCAGCCTGGGCCGCCTCGGTCTGCTCATCCACTCCACCGCCGGGTTCATCGATGCCGGCTGGGACGGTCACATCACGCTGGAGCTCAGCAACATCGCCACCCTGCCCATCACGCTCTACCCGGGCATGAAGATCGGCCAGATCAGCTTCCTGCGCATGACCACGGCCGCCGACGTCCCCTACGGCTCGGCCGCCGTCGGCTCCAAGTACCAGGGCCAGCGCGGCCCCACCCCCAGCCGCTACTGGGAGAACTTCAAGGAGTAGTGCCGGTCCGAGAGGGCGGACCCTCCCGGACCGGAGCCGAAGCGCGCCCTGTCAGGAAGCTCGCTCAGGAGATCGTTCGTCGTCCCAAAGGTCGT
>CALANQ010000337.1 GCA_937926025.1 uncultured Acidimicrobiales bacterium | reverse complement strand
GACAAGAAGTCGGAGGTGAAGCTCAGCGAGAAGGGGCTCACCGCAGAAGCCGGCGAGAGCGGCCTGGAGGATGCGGGCGAGCCGCAGCGCGGCGGCACCATCGTCTACGGCGTCGAGGCCGACAGCTCCAGCGGCTACTGCCTCCCCGAGGGTCAGCTGGCCATCTCGGGCATGCTCGTCGTGCGGGCCATCTACGACACCCTCACGGTGCCAACGCCGAGGGCGAGTACGTCCCGTACCTCGCCAAGAGCGTCGAGCCCAGCGAGGACTACAAGACCTGGACCATCACGGTCCGCGACGACATCAAGTTCCACGACGGCACGGACCTGACCGGCGAGGTCGTCAAGAACAACCTCGACGCCTACCGCGGCGCCTACCCCGCCCGGAAGCCGCTGCTGTTCACCTTCGTCCTCAGCAACATCGACTCGGTCTCGGCGGAGGGCCAGGTCGTCACGGTGAAGACGAAGGTCCCGTGGGTCGCCTTCCCGGCGTTCCTCTACAGCTCGAGCCGCATGGGCATCATGGCGCAGGCCCAGCTCGACCTGCGACCGCAAGCTCATCGGCACCGGCCCGTTCAAGTTCGACAGCTGGACCCCGAACGACAAGCTCGTCGGCTCCCGCAACGAGGACTACTGGCAGACCGCTCCCGACGGGAAGCCCTACCCCTACGCCGACGGCATCGAGTTCCGCGTGCTCACCGACGGCACGGTGCGCATCAACTCGCTCAAGAGCAGCGACGGCGCCAACATCATCCACACCACCAACGCCGAGGACATCGGCGGTGAGCTCTACGACCTCCGCGAAGCCGGAGACGTGAACATGCTGGTCTCCGAGGAGTCCGCCGAGGGGTCGTTCGTGCAGCTCAACGCCAGCCAGCCGCCGTTCGACGACCTCCGGATGCGCCAGGCCCTGGCCTACGGCTCCAACCGTCCCGAGATCAACGACATCCAGAACGACGGCCTGCCCACCGTGGCCAACAGCCCGTTCGGCCCCGGCTCCATCGCCTACGAGCAGGACCCCGGGTTCCCGAAGTACGACCTGGAGAAGGCCAAGAGCCTGGTCAAGGAGTACGTCGGCGACGGCGGCAAGGCCGAGTTCACGGTGACCACCACGTCGGATCCCGACACGGTGCGCCTCGCCGAGCTGGTCCAGCAGCGGGCCGAGAAGCTGGGCGTCAAGGTCACCATCATCAAGCGCGACCAGGCCGCCCTCATCGACGACGCCATCGGCAAGAAGTACCAGGCGATGCTGTTCCGCAACTACCCGGGCGGCGACCCCGACATCAACTACGTGTGGTGGTACGGCGCCAAGACCAACCCGGTGAACTTCGGCGGCTACGACGACGAGACCATCAACAAGCTCCTCGACGAGGGCCGCAGCGAACCCGACCAGGACAAGCGGGCCGCGATCTACAAGCAGGTCGGCGAGGAGTTCGCCAAGCAGGTCTGGAGCATGTGGTCCTGGTACACGCCGTGGGCCGTCGTCGAGAAGAGCAACGTCCACAACATCCTGGGCCCGCCGCTCCCCGGCGAGGACCCCTCGAAGGCGGGCGAGCTCACCACCGACGATCCCCAGTACCAGCCCAACGCCGGGCTGGCCACGGGCCACTCCCTGATCGGTCTCTGGATCGACCAGAACTGAGCCACCGTCCACCACGCGCTCGGAACCGGGGCGGCTCGTCGCAGCAGCGGCGAGCCGCCTGAGGAAGGACCCTTCGGATGCTGTTGATCGGCAAACGGCTGCTGCAACTGGTGGTGGTGTTCGTGTGCGTCACGTTCTTCACCGTGGCGCTCATCTCGATGGTCCCGGGCAAGCCCGAGGTCGTCGTCATCCCCTTCGACAACCCGGAGCAGACCCAGCGCCAGGCGTTCCGCGAGGAGAACCACCTCGACCGGCCCCTGGTCGTGCAGTGGGGCTACTGGGCGAAGGACTTCCTCCGTGGCGACATGGGGAACTACTACACGTCCACCGGCACCAACCCGGTCCGCGACCGGGTCGGGGCGGCGCTGCCGATCTCGCTGCTGCTGATCCTGTACGTGCAGCTGGTGTCGCTCGGCATCGCCATCCCGCTGGCCGTGTGGGCGGCGTACAAGTCCGGGAGCAGGGCGGACAAGCTCTTCAACGCCGGAGCGTTCGGGTGCATCTCGCTCCCAGGCTTCGCGGTGGCGCTGATCCTGACGTACATCTTGGGGGTCCAGTTCAACCTGGTCCCCACCGATGGCTACACGTCTCCGTCCGACGGCCTCGTCGAGCACTTCAAATCCATGGTGGTGCCCGTCCTCGCCCTCTCGCTCGGCCAGATCGCCGTCTACATGCGGCTGCTCCGGTCGGACCTGGTGGCCACGCTCCAGGAGGACTTCATCCTCATGGCCAAGGCCAAGGGCATCTCGAACCGCCGGGTGCTGTGGCGGCACGCCCTGCGGCCCTCGAGCCTCACACTGCTGACCGTGGCCGGCCTCAGCGTCGGCACCCTCATCGGCGGTGCGCTGGTGGTCGAGTACCTCCTCCGCATCCCCGGCATGGGCTCGCTCATCGGTGAGGCCGTGCTGAAGCGCCAGTACGTGGCGCTCCAGAGCATGGTGGCCATCATCGCCATCTTCTTCGTCCTGTTGAACTTCCTGATCGACTACCTGTACACGGTGCTCGATCCCCGGATCCGGGAGCGCCGGTCATGAGCGACGTGCACACGTCGACCACCTCACCCGACGACGAGGCATCGATCGCCGCTGCGGCGGCGGCCATGCCCACCTCGCCCATCGAGGAGGTGCGCAAGAAGAAGGGCATCGGCGTCATGGGCTGGATCTCGGCCGGCTGGCTGATCCTCGTGGTCGGTGCCGCCGCCCTCGCCGACATCCTCCCGCTCAACGACCCCGCCGCCGAGGTGGCCGACAAGCGGCTGGCCCCGTTCCAGCCCGGCGGTCCCCTCCTCGGCGCCGACGCCAACGGCCGCGACCTGCTGGCCCGGGCCATCTACGGCGCCCGCATGTCGCTGCTCATCGCCTTCTTCGCGGTGATGATCGGCTTCGTGATCGGTGGCTTCCTCGGCCTGCTGGCCGGCTACTTCCGCAACTGGGCGGGCAACGCCCTGGTCAGCGTGTTCGACATCCTGCTGGCCATCCCCCAGCTGGTCCTGGCGCTGTCGCTCGTGTCGGTGCTGAAGGGCTCGCCCGAGCCGGTGGAGCCGGGCCAGTCCGAACCGTTCAAGCTGCCCGTGTCGCTGATCCTGATCATCGCCCTGGGCATCGTCTCGATCCCCTTGCTGGCCCGCATCACCAGAGCCTCGACGCTCAGCTGGTCCCAGCGCGAGTTCGTGATGGCGGCGCGGGCGCAGGGCGCGACGCACATGCGCATCCTCTTCCGGGAGGTCCTGCCCAACGTGCTGCCCGCCATGGTGTCCATCGCCCTGCTGGGCATGGCCATCGCCATCGTCGCCGAGGGCGGTCTGGCCATCCTCGGCGCCAGCGTCGATCCACCACAGGCCACATGGGGCACGATGATCGCCACCGGGCAGTCCGAGCTGCAGCAAGCGCCGTTCATCGTGTGGATCCCGGTCTTCGCCGTGTTCGCCACCGCCGCCTCGCTGAACTACCTCGGCGACGTGATGCGGGACCGCTTCGACGTCCGGGAGAGCGCGCTGTGACCGACACCTCTGCCGTCCCTGCACCCGGCACCGATCAGGGCCACGTCCCCCTGCTGGAGGTCACCGACCTGCACACCTCGTTCCGCTCCGACCGCGGCACGGTGCGGGCGGTGCGCGGCGTGGACCTGGAGCTCCGCCGGGGCCGCGCCCTCGGCATCGTCGGCGAGTCCGGCTCCGGCAAGTCGGTGCTGTCCCGCTCGATCATGGGCCTCATGCCCGGCAACGCCACGCGCACGGGCAGCGTCGTCTACGACGGCAACGAGATCCTCAACGCCCCCGCCTCCACCATGCGCGGCTACTGGGGCGACCAGATGTCGATGGTCTTCCAGGACCCGATGACCGCCCTCAACCCCGTGCTGCGGGTGGAGCGCCAGATCACCGAGTCGCTCCACGAGCACCTCGACCTCTCCAAGCAGCAGGCCAAGGACACGGCCCTCGCCCTGCTCACGTCGGTCGGCATCCCCGAACCGGCGCGCCGGCTGCGCATGTACCCGCACGAGATGTCGGGCGGCATGCGCCAGCGCATCATGATCGCCATCGCCCTGGC
>CALANQ010000336.1 GCA_937926025.1 uncultured Acidimicrobiales bacterium | reverse complement strand
GCAGGCCGCGTGGCGCCGCCTCGGTGGCGGTCCCCAGGGGGAGCACGTCGCCGGCGGCCAGCGCCCGCCCCTGGTGCCCGCCGAAGTTGGCCAGCGTGAACGTGGCCCGGCTGCCCAGGTAGGCGGGGACGTCGATGCCGCCCCGCACCGCCAGCGCGGCCCGGAGGCCCCCGCCGTCGACCCGACCGACCGCCACCGTCGCACCCGGCGGCACCGTGACCGGCTCGTTGGCCGGGACCGGAGCGCCGTCGACCGTCACCGCCATCGCCGCACCCACCAGGGCGATCACCGCGCCGTCCGGGAACCGCAGCACCGGTCCGCTGGTGGTCAGCTCCAGCGCGGCCGCATCGGCGCGGTTGCCCACCACCCGGTTGGCCAGGCGGTGCGACAGGTCGTCCATGGGTCCGCTCGGCGGCACCCCCACGTGCCAGTACCCGGTGCGTCCGGGCACGTCCTGCACGGTGGTGAACGGCCCGCCGTCGAGCACCTCGATCGTCGCCGGGGCCGTCTCGACCTCACTGGCGGCACCGAGTACGCCGCCGACCGGCACCTCCGCGCCGCTCGCCACGGCCTGTGCGGGCACGTCCACCGCGGTCACGGCGCGTCGGACCCGAACACGGTGAGCTGCACGGGGGTGGGGTCGAACCCGTTGCACGGGTTGTTGATCTGCGGGCAGTTGGAGATGAGCACCAGCACATCCCGCTCGGCTCGCAGGTCGACGTGGAGGCCCGGCGCCGAGATGCCGTCGACGATGCCGAGCAGGCCATCGGGCCCGACCGGCACGTTCATGAACCAGTTGATGTTCGAGACCAGGTCCCGCTTGGTCAGCCCGTGGCGGGAACCGTCGAGGAAGTTGTCGACGCAGGCGTGCTGGTGGAGCGTGTGGTGGCCGTAGCGGAGGGTGTTGGACTCCCGGCTGCAGGCCCCGCCGATGGTGTCGTGGTGCTCGATCGCCGTGTCCAGCACGGTCAGCATCGGGTTGCCCTCGTTGGAGCGCAGCACGCTGCCCTCCACCAGGAAGATGTTCCGCTGGGCGGCGATGGTGTCCGCCGCCGAGTACCGCTCGACGTGGTCGTGGGCGTCGTAGAGGAGGCAGTCGACCGCCTGGTTGCCGCCGAGGTCCACGATGCGCAGCACCTCGCCGGCGCGCACCACGCGGGCCCACGGTGCCCGGGCCTCCAGCACCTCGTCGTGCACCACCGGGCCACGGGCGGGCAGCGCGTCGGCGTCGCTCCCGGCGGCGGTGCCCGTGCGGCT
>CALANQ010000335.1 GCA_937926025.1 uncultured Acidimicrobiales bacterium | reverse complement strand
GGGAGGTACCGGCCGTCGGCCAGCTCCAGGAGCGCCGGCTGGCCGTCGCGCAGGTCGATGGCGGTGACGTTGAGGCCGGTCTGTGTGTCCACCAGGCCGCCGTCGTCGCCGACGGTGATGCGCCGGGGCCGGCCGTAGGCGAGGACCAGCAGGCAGAGGATCGACGCCATGCCGAGGCCGCGGGCATCGGCGGTGACGGCGGCGCCGAACATCAGGAACGTCAGCAGGTTGGAGATGGCGTGGCCGATGGCCAGCGGCAGGATCGAGCCCGACCGGTAGACGATGAAGGCCGACAGCGAGGCGAACGCCACGTAGGGCACGAAGCCGGTGGGCGTGGCCACCTGCTCCAGGTGGCCGGGCAGCAGGCAGAACCAGAACCCGGCCGCCACCAGGCCGGCGATGCGGGCGGCGTTGGGCCGGACGTTGCCCAGGCGCAGGGCGGCCGCGATGACCGCCGGGATGGCCAGCCGGTACACCAGCTCCTCGTCCAGCGCGGCCAGCACCAGGGCGGGCACCAGCTCCAGGCGGCCCTCCCGGATGAACAGCACGGTGATGCCGGCGAGCAGGAGCCCGGCCAGCGACCAGAACACGACGGCGGCTCGGCGGATGGCGGAGCGGCCGAGGAGGCGGGAACCGCAGGCCAGGCCGAGGGCCATCGCCGGCAGCAGGGAGAACGAGAGCGGCAGGCCGCCGACCACCAGCTTCGGGACCAGCCCGGCGATGCTCAGCACCTCGACGATCATCGTGATGCCCGACAGGCCCAGCACGAGGGTCCGGCGGTTGCTGAGCTGCTCGACGCGGCTCGGCGGCGGGGCGGTCTCGGGCACGGCCGCGATCTTGCCCTCTGCGACGAGCCGGGACACCAGGTCGTTGGTGGCGGGCGGCACCGGGCTCCACGCGACGTGCGCCTTGGCGGCGCGGTCGGTGGCCTGGACCACGGTCATCGGGCGGTCCCGGCGGCCAGCACGGCGTCGGTGCCGGCGAGGTCGGCGGCGGGGGCGAGGGGTTCGGCGGCGAGCGTGGCCTCGAGAGCGGCGATGGCCACCTCGATCATGTCGTCGGTGGGTTCGGCGGTGGTGATGCCCTGCAGCCAGGACCCCGGCGCCATGATGATCCGCCCGATCCACTGGTGCTGGTGGCGGCCGGCGAACCGGATGGCCTCGTACGCCAGCCCGGCCACCAGCGGCAGGCCCAGGATGCGGCCCGCCACCAGCCACTGCCAGCTGTGGTGGCCCATGAAGGCGTGGACGAACATCGTGGTGATCACCACCACCAGCAGGAACGCCGTGCCGCAGCGCGGATGACGGCGGCTGAAGTGGCGGATCTCCGACGGCACCAGCGAGATGCGGTGCTCGAAGGCGTGGATGGTCATGTGCTCGGCACCGTGGTAGGCGAACACCCGCTGCACCTGCGGCGAGCGGCCGAGCAGCCAGAGGTAGCCGACCAGGATTCCGAGGCGGATGAGGCCTTCGGCCAGGGGGAAGGTGACGGCCCCGTCGATGCCGGCCAGCTTCACCAGCACGGCGGGCAGCAGGCCGAAGATGCCGACCACGGCGATGATGGCGATGGCGACCGTGGCGGCCAGGCCCTTGCGGGTGTAGCCGTCGCCGGACTCGTCGCCCCGCTCCTGCGCTGCCCACACCGTGGCCTTGGTGCCCAGCGCGGCGGTCTCGCCCAGGGCCATGACGCCCCGGACCAGCGGCAGCTGGCGCCACTTGTCGAGACTGGCGGGCAGCCCCCGGCTGGGGGTGCCGATGCTGCCGTCCTGGCGCCGGACGGCGGCCCCCCACGACTGGCCCCGCCGCATCATCACGCCTTCGGGCAGCGCCTGCCCCCCGATGGGTCCGACGGTGGTGTCGATCGCTTCAGCCTTGCTCACGTCTGGGTCCCCTCCCGGGTGCTGACCACGGAGAGCGATCAGCTGTTGCCCAAATACTACGCACAGTGGCAGGAGTTGTCTAGGCCAAAAGACCTAGTCCGCAACGTGCTCCCCCCACCACAGCACGTGACGATCCCGCCCGCAACCGATCCGGTCACCGATGGGTGCGGTGCACCCGTTCGTGACCCGATGACGGACCCGGCGGTGGGGTGTCGGAGTTCGGGTGACCGGCGGTTGCGGTGCCCCGTTCGTGACCCGATGGCGGCCGGAGGCCGGGGTGGGTCAGGCGGAGAGGGCTTCGATCTGGGTGCGGCGCACCTTGGCTCGGTCCTGGGGGTCGCGGGCGAGGACGTCGGCGAGCGCGGCCTGCAGCTCCTCCGCGTGGAAGGGGCGGGTCAGGACGGCGTCGGCGTCGGCCTGCCAGGCCAGCAGCGCGTTGGCCGGACCCGACACGATGGCGACGGCCCGGGAGCTGGTGGAGCGAGGGTGATCGCCGCCGCGCAGGGCCCGGAGCTGGTGCACGTTGTCCGCGGCGAGGTCCAGGACCAGGCCTTCGGCCGGGGCGCTGAGCACGCCGCCGACCACCTGGGTGGGGTCGGTGACGCGGACGGCCTCGTGGCCGCCCGCCTCCACGACGCGGGCCAGGACCTCGCAGACCGTCTGGTCCGCGCTGGCCACCACGATGGTGGACCGGCCTGCCCCGGGGTCGGACAAGGTCAGTCCTCGAGGGTCTCGAGCACGCCGCCGACGCCCTTGGACTCTCCGGCCTCCAGGGCCTCGAGCAGGTGCATGGCGATGTCGGCGACCTGGACGTCGTCGCCCTTGCCGAGGCCCTTCACGCCGTCGTCGATCATGATGTAGCAGAAGGGGCAGGCGGTGGCGACGCGCTCCGCACCGGTGGACACGAGCTGCTCGGAGCGAGCGTCGTTGACCTTGGTGCCGATGGTCTCCTCCATCCACATGCGGGCGCCGCCGGCGCCGCAGCACATGCCCTTGGTGCCGTTGGCCGAGGCCTCGACGATCTCGATGCCGGCCAGGTTGCCGATGACGTTGCGGGGCGCCATGTAGACGTCGTTGTGGCGGCCGAGGTAGCAGGAGTCGTGGTAGACGACCCGCTCCTCGAGCTTGGCCTCGGTGAGGTGGAGCTTGCCCTGGTCGATGAGCCACTCCAGGAACTGCGAGTGGTGCACGACCTCGTAGTTGCCGCCGAGCTGCGGGTACTCGTTCATCAGCGTGTTGAAGCAGTGCGGGCACTGCGTGATGATCTTCTTCACGCCCATGCCGTTCATCATCTCGATGTTCTGCATGGCCAGCATCTGGAAGATGTACTCGTTGCCGGAGCGGCGGGCGGAGTCACCGGTGCAGTTCTCCGACGGGCCGAGGATGGCGAAGTCGATCTCGGCGCGCTGCATGAGCTTCGCCATGGCCTGGGTGACCTTCTGGTTCTTGTCGTCGAAGGAACCGGCGCAGCCGACCCAGTACAGGAACTCGTGGTCGAAGGCCTCGGAGCCGTCGACGATCGGCACGTCCTCGACCTTGGCGGTCCAGGCGGCACGGTCGGACTGCGACATGCCCCAGGGGTTGCCCTGGTTCTCCATGCCGTTGAAGGCCGCGCCGAGCTCGGTCGGGAAGCTGGCCTCCATGAGCGTGAGGTAGCGGCGCATGTCCAGGATCTTGTCGAGGATCTCGATGTTGACCGGGCAGATCTCGTCGCAGGCCTTGCAGCTGGTGCAGGACCACACCTCTTCGGGCGTGATGCGATCGAACACCGAGTTGGACTCGATGATGATCTCGGGCACGGTGCTGATGGGGGGCGACACGGCGGGGGTGCCGGAGGCGGCCATGACCTCGCCGGTCTTGAGGACGATCTCGCGGGGGTCGAGCGGCTTGCCGGTGGCGTGGGCCGGGCAGACCGAGGTGCAGCGACCGCACATGGTGCAGGCGTCGGTGTCGAGCAGCTGCTTCCAGGTGAAGTCCTCGATGGTGGAGGGATCGAAGTTCTCGAGCTCGGTCTCCATGACGTTCGGCATCGGCCGCATGGCGACCTTCGGGCGGTCCTTGTCGCGGAGGTACATGTTCAGCGGCGAGGTGAACATGTGGCGCATCATCGTGACGGGGAGGATCACCAGGAACATCACGAAGGCGAAGACGTGGATGCCCCACCAGACGCGGTGCATGGTGGAGAGGCTCCCCATGCCGTCGACCATGGTGGCGATCGGGTAGCCGACGATGGACCACTTCTCGAAGGCGGGGGTGCCCTCGAGGGCGATGCGCCAGCCCTCGGCCAGGAAGCCGGTGACGGCGAGCACGAAGATGGTGCCGAGGCCCAGCACGTGGTCGGACTTGGACTTGATGCGGATCCGGTACGGCCGGAACACGTAGCGGCGCAGGATGGCCCAGGTGACGCCGATGAAGAGGAAGATGCCGGCGACGTCGCCCACCAGGGAGTACGCCTGGTACGTGGTGCCGTGCAGGAACTTCCAGGACTCGGGGACCTGGTGGTTGATCTCGAGGACCGTGGTGACGGCCAGCAGGATCAGGAACGAGAAGTAGATGAAGCTGTGCATGACGCCGGCGGCGGGGTCGCGCAGCAGGGTCTGCATGTAGACGCCGGAGCGGTAGTTCTCGGCCCGGGTCTTGACGTTCTTCGGGGTGGTGGCCCGCTTGTCGGGCTGGCCCCGCTCCCAGTTCTTCATCCGCTGGGAGAACATGAAGGCGCCGTAGATGATGGCGCAGGGGATGATGATGTAGAAGGCGAGCTTCACCTCGCCGGGGATGTTGAAGAAGACCTCGCGGCCGATCGGCGACTCGTCGTGCCACTCGGTGATCAGCGGGGTGATGCCGGAGATGGCCGTGAAGGCGGCGATGCCCACCCCGAGCCCGAGGGCGAGGTGATGGGGCTTGATGCGCTTGTCGCTCGTCTCGGCAGGGGTCTCTTCGGTAGCCATAACAAGGGCAAACGTACTCGCGACGCTGGAGCGGCACCGATTTCGGCACCGGAGGCGACCTGCGGTTTCAGGCGTCCTTGGTCACGACCCAGGTCGACGTCCGCAGGGCGCCCATGCCGATGGTGCCGCCGGGCTGGACGTGGCCGGCGTACCAGCCGGCCTTGCCGGCGAACACCCACTCCGACGGGAGGGTGACCCGGCCGGTGTGCTGGGGCTCGGACCAGGTCGGCTCCGATTCGTCCTTGCGCCAGCCCTTGATGGTGACGGTCCGCCCCTCGACGCGGGCGCAGACCTTCCACGGCAGGGGCCGGGGCGCGTCGCCGGCGGCGAAGGGGGTGCGCAGCGAGACCGCGCCGTGGGTCTGGAAGTACGGCGAGCGGGCGCTGTCCCACGTGTAGACGTTCATCTGCCAGCTGGCGCCGTAGACGATGTTCTTGCCGACCACGATGGCCCGGAACCTGGAGCCGTCGATGCGGATCCGCAGCGCGATGCCCTGCTGCGCCCACTTCCCGCGGCTGTCGGTCCAGCTGGCGCACGACTGCTGGTCGGTCACCATCTTGGTGGCCGGCGGCCAGATGGCGATGCGGGTGGCGGAGCCCTGCGGCGTGGCCTGGTTGGTGCTCGGCGCGTTGATGCGCACGGCGCCCGGGCCGAGCTTCAGGGAGTAGGTGTCGTGGCCGTCGCGCGAGATGTAGTGGAACGCCAGGTTCGGCGTCTTCGAGGCGTCGTAGAGCACGACCTCGGTGCGCTGGCAGGCGGTGGCCACCAGGGCCACGGCGCTGACGAGGATGATGGTCCGTGCACCTCGCACGGCGGCGTGTCGCATGGGCTGTCCCCTGTCGGATCGGACCTCCCACGGCCGATCAGATGGGGGAAAGCTAGGCGCTCGACATCACGTCATGTCGAGGTTTCTGTGACGGGTGACACACCGATCACCCCGGCGTGCAGGCGGGCTCAGCCGTAGATCTGGCGGTCCAGCTCGCGGACCCGCGACGCCAGCTGGCCGAGGAGCTTCTGGGCCAGGCCCGGCACCTCCTCCAGCACGCCGGCGAACTCCCGGGCCGACAGGACCAGCGTGGTGAGCTCCGTGTCCGCGGTGACGGTGGCGGTGCGGGGCCCGTGGTCGAGCAGGGCCAGCTCGCCGATGGAGTCACCGGGGCCGAGCGTGCCGACCTTGCGGCCGTTGCGCTTGACCGTGGCCGTGCCCTCGACGATGAAGAACGCCTCGCGCCCGGCATCGCCCTGGTCGACCAGCACGTGGCCGGCTTCCACGGTCACCTCGTTGGAGGCCTTCGCGATGCGGCCGAGGTCCCGCTTGGACAGCGCCGAGAAGAGCGGGATCTCAGCGAGGTGCGCCAGGTGCTTCGTGCTTGCCATGGGGCGAGAGCATACGACCCCCGCGGCTGCGCTGCCCGGGATGCTTCCCGGGTCTGCTCAGGCGCCTCGGGTGGCCTGGGCGGCGGCGGCGGCTGC
>CALANQ010000334.1 GCA_937926025.1 uncultured Acidimicrobiales bacterium | reverse complement strand
TGCTGCTGCGCGAGAACCCGTGGCCGGGCGACCCGGGTGAGGACGTGACGGCGCTCACCACCCTCGCCCAGGACCACCCGTTCGGCGCGGGCAACCGGCTGGGCGCCATCGTCACCGCCATCGCCGAGCGGGAGGGTCGCGCCGTCGAGGACGTCGCCCGGGACTGGTTCGGCCGCTACCTCGACGTGGCCGTGCGCTCCCTGCTGCGCCTCTACCTGGACCTCGGCCTGTGCTTCGAGGCGCACCAGCAGAACACCCTGCTGGAGCTGGAGGACGGCTGGCCGGTCCGCTGCGCGTACCGGGACAGCCAGGGCTACTTCCACCGCGAGCTGGCCCACGACGACCTGGTGGCGGTGATCCCGGGGCTGGGCGAGGCCAGCGAGTCCATCTTCCCGGAGGCCCTGGCCGACGAGCGCCTCGTCTACTACCTGTTCCTGAACCAGGCCCTCGGCGTGGTCAACACCCTCGGGGTGGCGGGCGCGGCCGACGAGGCGGTGCTGCTCGGCGACCTGCGCGACACCATCGCCGCCGAGCGGGACCGGCCCGGCCGCTACCCGGCCACCCTCCTCGACCACCTGCTCGACGACGAGCGCTGGCCGTGCAAGGCCAACCTGCTCACCCGCGTCCACGACCTCGACGAGCTGGTCGGCGACATCGCCACCCAGTCCGTCTACACGTCGATCCCGAACCCGCTCCGGGGGCGGGACCGGTGAGCGCCGGCGTGCGGACCGGCACCGGCGCCGGCCTCCAGACCGCTCCGTGGCTGATGGCGTTCGACGACGACCCGCGCCGCATCGCCGCCGAGCCGGCCACCGTCGAGCAGCACACCGCGCTCGTCCACCACTGGATGCAGGAGCCCCACGTGGCCCCCTGGTGGGACCTCGACGGCCCCGTCGGCATCACCCGCGACTACCTGGCCGAGCAGGTGGCCCTCCCCCACGTGCAGCCGTGGATCGCATCGGTCGACCGCCAGCCGTTCGCGTACGTCGAGACGTACCTCGCCGCCCAGGACCCGCTGGCCGACCAGCTCGCCGCCGCCGGCTCCACCGTGGTGCTCGACCGCCACGACCGCGGCTTCCACCTCCTGGTGGGCAACCCCCAGGAGCTCGGCACCGGCGCCGCCCAGCTGCTCGGCCGGGCCGTCATCCACCACCTGTTCACCGATCCCGACGTCCGCCGCGTGGTGTGCGAGCCCGACCGGCGCAACGAGCGGATGCTCCGCTACTGCGCCGGCCTCGGCCACGAGGAGCTCGATCGGGTCGACCTGCCCGCCAAGCGGGCCGTCATCCTGGCCGTCCACCGGAAGGAGGCCGACGCGTGAGCGACGACCCCGAACTGCTCGACGTCATCGGCGTGGGCCTCGGCCCGTTCAACCTCGGCCTGGCCGCCCTGCTCGACCCGGTCGAGGGCACCACCGCCCGGTTCTTCGACGCCACCCCGGCGTTCTCCTGGCACCCCGGGATGATGCTGCCGGGCACCGACCTCCAGGTGCCGTTCCTGGCCGACCTGGTCACCCTGGCCGACCCCACCAGCCCGCACAGCTTCCTGTCGTACCTGCACGCCCACGACCGGCTGCTGCGCTTCTACTTCTACGAGCACGGCCACATCCCCCGACAGGAGTTCGACCGCTACTGCCGCTGGGTGGCCGACCGCCTGCCGTCGTGCTCCTTCGGGCACCGGGTGCTGGCAATGGCACCGGTGGCCGACGGCTGGTCGGTGAAGGTCGAGGGCCCCGACGGCGTCACCGAGCACCGGGCCCGCCACGTGGTGGCCGGCGTCGGCACCGCACCCTGGGTGCCGGCGTGCGCTGCAGGCGCGCTGGGCGATGGCGTCGTCCACTCCGCGGGCTACGCCGCCGAGCGCGACCGGGCCCGGGCCCGGGTGGCCGAGGGCGGGCGGGTCACGGTCATCGGCGCCGGCCAGAGCGCGGCCGAGGTGTTCGCCGACCTCCTCGACGCCCTCCCGGTGGGACCGGCCGACGGCGAGCCCGGCCTGGCCTGGTTCACGCTGGGCCGGGGGTTTCTGCCGATGGAGTACACGAAGCTCGGCCTGGAGCACTTCACGCCCGAGTACACCCGCCACTTCCACGGGCTCGACCCCCGCACCCGCGACGAGCTGCGGGCCGGCCAGGACCTGCTCTACAAGGGCATCTCAGATCGGAAGAGCACACGTCTGAACTCCAGTCACTTAGGCATCTCGTATGC
>CALANQ010000333.1 GCA_937926025.1 uncultured Acidimicrobiales bacterium | reverse complement strand
CCTCCGCGACGCCGGCGACCCCGTCGAGCTGGCCGCCCGCTACGACGCCGAAGGCGCCGACGAGCTGGTGTTCCTGGACATCACCGCCAGCTCCGACGACCGCGACACCATGGTCGACGTCGTGGCCCGCACCGCCGAAGAGGTCTTCATCCCGCTCACGGTCGGGGGCGGCATCCGCACGGCCGACGACGCCCGGCGCATGCTGCGGGCCGGCGCCGACAAGGTGTCGCTCAACACGGCAGCCATCGACCGGCCCGCCGTCATCACCGAGGTGGCCGACGTGTTCGGCAGCCAGTGCGCCGTCGTCGCCATCGACGCCCGCCGCCGGGTCGCCGACGACCCCGGGGCCGGCTGGGGCGTCTTCACCCACGGCGGCCGCAACCCCACCCCGCTCGATGCCGTCGAGTGGGCGGTCGAGGCCACCGAGCGGGGAGCAGGCGAGATCCTCCTTACGTCCATGGACCGCGACGGCACCCGCGACGGCTTCGACCTGGAGCTCACCCGGGCCATCAGCGACGCGGTGGGCGTGCCGGTCATCGCCAGCGGCGGCGTCGGCACCCTGCAGCATCTGGTCGACGGGGTCACCGACGGCGGCGCCGACGCCGTGCTCGCCGCCTCGAACTTCCACTTCGGCGAGCACACCGTGGCCGAGGCCAAGGCCGTCATGGCCGCCGCCGGCATCACCGTCCGCCCGGCCTGACCACGGCGAGGCGGCGGTGGACGGCACCAGCGACGACCGCCTCCGACCGAGCGCCCGCGGCCTGCTCGTCGACCCCGACCACCGCATCCTGCTCGCCGAGTTCGAGCTGCCCAGCATCCACCTGTGGGCCGTGCCCGGCGGCGGCATCGAACCGGGGGAGACGTCGCGGGAGGCGCTGCGCCGCGAGCTGCTCGAGGAGGTCGGGATGGTGCTCGACGGGGACCCGCCGCACGTGTGGCGCCGCCGGGTGGTCGTGGCCGACGTCGTCGACGGCTACGAGGGGGTGGTCGAGGACCACTACCTGATCCGCTGCGAACCCTTCGAGCCCCGCGGCCACCTCACCGACGAGGAGCTCCAAGCGGAGAACGTGGTGGCCTTCCGGTGGTGGACCATCGAGGAGATCCGGGCCGCCACGCAGGCCAAGGCCGCGTACTTCAGCCCCCGCTACCTCGGGGACCTGCTCGACGACCTGCTCCGGACCGGCCCGCCCGCGGCGCCCCTCGACCTCGGCCTGTAGGCCCGGCAGCCCCGCCCGGTACCGTCGGACCCGTGACCGACGAACCCGCCGCCGACGCCACCACCCCCGCTGCCGACGAGCCGGCACCGCCCAAGACGTTCGCCTCGTCGCGGGTCGACAAGCTGCCCGTGAAGATGCTGAACGACCGCATCCTCGTGGACCTCGAGTCCGACGGGGAGCGGCGCTCCACCGGCGGCATCCTGATCCCGGCCACCGCCCAGATGGGCCGGCGCCTGGCCTGGGGCGAGGTCGTGGCCGTCGGCCCCAACGTCCGGTCGATGGAGGTCGGCGACCAGGTCCTGTTCAACCCGGAGGACCGCTACGAGGTCGAGGTCCGAGGTACGGACTACCTGATCCTGCGGGAGCGGGACATCCACGCCGTGGCCGCCAAGCGCCTCGAAGAGGGCAGCACCGGCCTCTACCTCTGAGGTCCGGGAACGGGCTTCGGGGTTCGCCAGGGCGGACCCTACGATTGGTCGCCATGCCTGCCGTGACACCCATCGCCGTCCGTGACGAGGACCTCGCCACCGTCAAGTACGACAAGGACGGCCTGGTGCCGGCCATCGTCCAGGAGCACGGCACCGGCGAGATCCTGATGATGGCGTGGATGAACGAGACCACCCTCCGCCGCACCCTCGAGGAGGGCCGGACCGTGTTCTGGAGCCGGTCCCGCCAGGAGGAGTGGCGCAAGGGCGACACCTCCGGTGACCGGCAGTTCGTGCGCGAGGCCTACTTCGACTGCGACGGCGACACGCTGCTGTTCGTGGTCGAGCAGGAGGGCAAGGGCGCCTGCCACACCGGCGAGAAGACCTGCTTCTACCGCGCCTTCGGCGGCTGATCCCGTGACCATCCACCCGACGCGCGAGGAGTTCAAGCGCCTCGCCGCCGAGTACACGGTGATCCCGGTCTGGCGCGAGCTGCTGGCCGACATGACCACGCCGGTCGCCGCCTTCGCCCGCCTCACCCGCGACGGCGAGCCCGGCTTCC
>CALANQ010000332.1 GCA_937926025.1 uncultured Acidimicrobiales bacterium | reverse complement strand
TCATCGACGCCGCCGCCCGCCACTTCGACGACGTGATCATCGACACGCCGCCGATGCTGGGCGACGGGGTGCTCACCGCGTTCCACCGCTCCGACGAGCTGTTCGTGCTGGCCACCCTCGACATCCCGAGCGTGCGCAACATGCGGGTGTTCCTGGACACGCTGGACCGGCTGAACGTGCCGACCGACAGCGTCCGGCTCTTCCTCAACAAGGCCGAGGACGACGCCGGCATGGAGGTGCGCCAGATCGACGACCTGTTCCCGCGAGGCTTCGACGGCACGCTCCCGTACTCCCGGGACGTGCAGCGCTCGCTCAACGCCGGGCTGCCGGTGATGGCCCACCGCCCCGACTCGGCCATCAGCCACCGCCTGGGCGACGCCACGAAGCGCCTGCTGGAGCCCAGCCGGCGGGAGGCCTACGAGGCGGAGCGGGCCGAGCCCCGGTCCGGCTCCCGCTGGTGGCGGGGCCGGAACCACGAGGCGGCGGCGTCGTGAACCTGGCCGATCGCCTGGCCGCGGTCCCCGAGGACCTGCCCGGCGACAACGGGGCGCGCCGGCGGCCGACCCCCGGACCCGATGACGAGTGGACCGCGACGAAGCGGGCGGTCCGGGCGATGGTGCTCGAGGAGGTGGCGCCCATCGCGTCGGACCTCGGCCCCGACGACCTGAACGCTGCGGTCCGCTCCGCGCTGGACCTGATCCTCCAGCGCGAGGACGTCACCGTCTCGCCGATGGAGCGCCGGGCGTTCGTCAACGAGATGATCGCCGACACGCTCGGCTACGGCCCGCTCGACCCGCTGCTGCAGGACGACTCCGTGACGGAGATCATGTGCAACGGCTTCGACGAGGTCTGGGTGGAGCGCAGCGGGCGCATCGAGGAAGCCGGCGTGTCCTTCGCCGACGACGACCAGTACCGCAAGGTCATCGAGCGCATCGTCCTGGCCGTCGGCCGCCGGGTGGACGAGTCGTCCCCGATGGTCGACGCCGTCATCCCGCCGCTCGCCATCCACGGGCCGGTGCTCACCATCCGGAAGTTCGCCGCCGACCCGCTGACCGCGATGGACCTGGTGGCCTCGGGCACCTACACCTCGGACCTGGTCACCGTGCTCGACGCCTGCGTGCACGGCCGCATGAACATCCTGGTCTCGGGCGGCACCGGCACCGGCAAGACCACCAACCTGAACGTGATGTCGTCGTTCGTGCCGGCGTCGGAGCGGATCATCACCATCGAGGACGCCGCCGAGCTGCAGCTCCAGCAGCGGCACGTGGTGAGCCTCGAGGCCCGCCCGTCCAACGCCGAGGGCCAGGGCGAGGTGGTCATCCGGGACCTGGTGCGCAACGCCCTGCGCATGCGGCCGGACCGCATCATCGTCGGCGAGTGCCGGGCGGCCGAGGCCCTCGACATGCTCCAGGCCATGAACACGGGCCACGAGGGCTCGATGACCACCGTGCACGCCAACAGCCCCCGCGACGCCATGAGCCGGCTGGAGATGATGGTGCTGATGGCGGGCTTCGACCTGCCGACCCGGGTGGTCCGGGAGCAGATCACCGCCGCCATCGACATCGTCGTCCAGTGCGAGCGGCTCCCCAACGGCCGCCGGGTCGTGACCTCCCTCTCGGAGATCACCGGCCTCGAGGGCGACGCCATCGTGATGCAGGAGGTGTTCCGCTTCGAGTCCACCGGGCCCGACGACGTGGGCCACCTCAACGCCACCGGGCTGCGGCCGGCGTTCGCGGACCGGCTGGCCGCCAAGGGCTTCCCGGTGCCGGCCAGCGTGTTCCGCGCCCCGCCCGCCCCGGTGACGGCGGCGACCCGGCGGCCGGTCGACGTGCCCGACGCCGGCACCATCGCCAGCCGCACGATCGGCGGCGAGCGGTGAGCTCCACCGTGCTGGTCGTGGCGCTGGGCCTGGGCGGCCTGGCCCTGATCGGCGCCGGCTGGCTGGCCCGGGTCCGGTCCCGGGAGGTCCGCCTGGCGGAGCTCCTGCAGCTCCCCTACGGCGAGCGCGACGTCGACGTGGCCCGCGTGGCCGCCGAGTACGGGACGGTGGTCTCGGGCACCCTCGGCCTGGCGGAGCGGGCCATCAAGCAGGCCGGCGGCACCACCTCGCTGCGCACCCGGATCGAGCGGGCGGACCTGTCTGTGCGGCCTTCCGAGCTGGTGGTCATCGCCGCGTGCATGGGCGTGGCGGTGGGCGCCGCGGCCACGGCCTGGACCGGGCGCTGGTGGGCCGGGGTCCTGGTCCTGCTGGTGACCCCGGCGGCCACGTCGCTCCTGCTCGACCGCCTGGCCAGCCGGCGCAACAAGCGCTTCGCCCGCCAGCTCCCCGACGCCCTGGTCCTGATCTCGTCGTCGCTCAGCGCCGGCCACACGTTCCTGCGCTCCATCCAGCTGCTCGCCACCGAGGCGGAGTCGCCGCTGTCCGACGAGCTGCGCCGGGTGGTCAGCGAGACCCAGCTCGGCACGTCGCTCGTCGACTCCCTGGAGCACCTGTCGGACCGCATGCGGAACCGGGACCTGGAGTGGATGGTCCAGGCCATCCGCATCCAGCAGCAGACCGGCGGCCACCTCACGGACCTGATGGCCACGCTCGCCGAGGTGATCCGAGGCCGGGAGGAGGTGCGCCGGGAGATCTCGGTGCTCACCGCCGAGGGCCGCATGTCGGCCTGGATCCTGGGCCTGATGCCCGTCGGGCTGTTCCTGGCCGTGGAGACCGTGAACCCCGGCTACCTGGACCCCATGCTGCAGGGCTGGGGCATCGTCGTGCTGGCCCTCACCGCCCTGTCGATGGCCGCCGGCGTGGGCATCATCCTCCGCCTCGTGAAGAACGTGGAGTGCTGATGGACGCGCCGATGATCGCCGCCATCGCCCTCGGGGTCTCGGGCGCCGCCATCCTGGCCGCCGGTGTGGTGCAGAGCCGTGCGGAGCGGGAGGCGGCCAGCGGCGTGGCCTACCTGCGGGAGTCCACGGCGGCCCGGTCCCGCGGCCGCCGCGGGGCCACGGTCGGGCGGG